>JBGSNS010000215.1:0-6020 GCA_041739515.1 Bdellovibrionota bacterium | reverse complement strand
GTTTCAGCTTTCGCAAAAACCCCATTAAAACAGGCGCTTTCAGAGTTCGATATACAGAGTCCAGCCGATTCAGTGAAAAATACTCAAAAACAGCTCGATTTATGGCCACTTTCTACCGGACAGTAGTGACCAGCGGTCCGCTTGCTCGAATTCTGCTGAACGATCGTGCGGACCATCCTCCTACGCCGAGGCTACGAAGGACAAGCCGGTCCGCGGTCCAATGATTCACGGTCCAAGGTCATGGGGATTTGACTTAGTATGCGGGTATAATGTGGCCTGAAGCGGCACAATCCTGTTAGTACTGAACTCACAGATGGATTCTACCCCGATATTCGAATCAGCACTCTTAGTTGAAGACGATGCAGCGCATCGTTTACTGATTGAGCGGATAGTAAAGCGATCCGTAACCACTGTGGTCTCTGCGGCTAATATCTCAGCCGCCAAGGAGCGGCTTAAGGAGCGACGATTCGATATTATAGTCACCGACTTACATCTGCCTGACAGTGGTAGAGAGGGTCCCGTGCCGCATTTTGTTTCGTTCGAGATTCCGGTGTTGGTGCTGACTAGCGCTTCGACTGTAAAAGATGCCGTCGGGGCGATGCAGCGCGGTGCGCTCGATTTTCTAATTAAAGATTTTGATAGCCTTAACGAAACGCTTCCAATTGCGCTGACGCGAATTTGGAATCATCGCGAGCTAACCAGCGAGCGTGAACGATTCTCCAAGTTATCAACGGCACTGACAGGAATCGTAGAACAATCGCAAGACGGCGTAGCGCTGCTTAGCGCAGACGGCGGTGTTGTTTATGCGAATAGATCTTTTCAGCTGTTGTTAGGCGAGGGGAAGAATCTGCACGAGTTAGTGAGCGCCGAAATAATGGACCAAGTGTTGAAGCTTGAGGGGCGCTCAACCTGGAGCGGTGAGAGTTCGCGTGCTGTTGAAGGAAGCGGCGCACTTACATTGGCGATTACCGTTTCACGAATGCTGGAGCCGCATCCAGAGCTCAATACCTCGCTCGTATGCTTTGTGCGTGATGTTTCTTCAGCGCGAGCGCGGGAACGATTTCAGCGTGATTTGATTTCGACTACGACGCACGATCTCCGTGGCCCTCTCGGATCAATTCGGCTGTCGGCTGAATTACTCACCGGACTGCTGGAGCAAAAAACGAAGCCGTATGAAATTGCGATCCGAGTACAGTCGTCGGCCCAAGGAGCTTTGCAATTAATTGATGAATTTTTAAGCGCTAGACGGATTGAAGAAGGTACCCTGATTCTGCGCCCTAAACTTCAGTCGCTGCCAAATCTCGTCAGCGAGGTTTTAGAGGATCTGCAACCGATCGCTCAGGCGCGCAAACTTACGCTCGTCAATGATGTAGCCGCCGTTGCTACAAACATAGAGGTGAATGTCGACGGCCCTGCGATGAAGCGGGTCTTGGCGAACCTAATTGGTAACGCACTTAAGTTCACCCAGGCCGGAGGGACAATCACTGTTTCCGGTCGTAACGTCACCGATGGCCAAGAAATAGACATTTCCGACACCGGAGCAGGGATGGCACCGCACGAGGTAGCGAGTTTGTTTGAGAGATTCGTGAGACTTGATCGCCATCACGAGGTCGCTGGTACCGGGCTTGGATTGTTTTTGGTTAAAAGTGTTGTAGAGGCGCACGGCGGTGCCGTGAGAGTTTCAAGTGAAATGGGGAAGGGAACTACTTTTACGCTAGTTCTGCCAGCCCAACCGCCGGTCAACGAGCGCGGTGAGTTGGTCGATTTGGCTGCTACTATGAGATAGGGCGAGGGGGACGGCCGTAAGAAAGAATACTTGGTTCGCGGCTCAGCGACTTTTGAATTTACACAGGAGTTCGCGGAGAACGCGGAGCCAAATCCGGTTATCTCCGCGTTCTCCGCGAGCTCCAGTGTGAAATCACAGGGGACCCACTTGTCACACTGCCAGGAGTGGGTAAACATACCTCGGCTATTGATTTGCATGCGTTAGGAAAAATATGAATAAGTCTCGCTCAATTATTTTGGTGGTCGGTTCCCTGGTGCTTTGCACTGGAATGCTATGCAGTTGCGGTCCGCGAGGCGAATCGAAAACGGTTGCTGAAGTCCTTGCGATCTCTCAAGCAGCTTTTAACGAGCAAATTGGTAACGCCGGACCAGCCAAGGAAAAAATTGTAACTGTGCAGCGCAATCTTGAAGTGCTGTTGAATGATCAGTCGGATCGAAGTGGATTGTCCAACGCTGCATCGGAGATTTCAACTCAATTGGCAGAATTGACGCGCCATGCAGGTTACACGTCGAGACCCGCTTTTGGTGAGCTTGCTACTCAATTTCGTGAATTAAGCTCTGATGCTGCGGCGGGTAATGCCCAAGCGAATCGTCTTAAGCTAATTGCATCTCGAGCTTATTCAACTATGGCAAGCGAGCTTGCAACGACGAAGTTTACCGTGTTACCGCTAAATTCAAAGAGCTAACTGCCAAAAAGTTAACTGATCGTATGGTAGTCTGGCGCCTAGGATTTGGGCGGGGTTGCAGCTGGCTCGTCTTCATCGACGCGCGTAGTTTGTAACCGTTTTCTAAGACGCCCAAGCCTTGTTGCGGGCCCTTTGCTGCGCTCGATACAGAATTTTTCCATTGCGTCGACTAATGCCGTCTCGCCACCCTTTGCAAAGGTTTTAGCAAGCTCGGCAGCTCGGCGAAGTCCCGCCATAGATCTCGGGATTTCACGCTTTGCAGTCTCAAACTGCTGCGACTGACGGAGAATCGTTGCTGTCTTATCGAGGCTCGACATCATAATTGCAACGAGGGCTTCGTTGCGATCTTTTGCTTGCAATACTGCTTCTGAAATCGGCTCGCCTTTGGTAGCCATCACGATCGCTGCTTCAACAGTATCGGCAGTAAACGGTTTACAGAGAAATCCTCGAGCTCCGCCGATCAAAAGATCAAACACATCATCGACGTTTGGATCACCGGACGCCGGGATTGCGATAATGGTGCGATCCATCTCAAAAACTTTTACGATGAACTCTTTGGGGGGCATGTTCGTTTTGCGTGCGTCGAAAATTACATGTGTAAAGCGACGTTGTTGCATGCGCTCAACGGCTGTGGCGTGATTCGGAGCATCGCTGATCCCACCGTATCCTAGATTCTTGATCACTTGGCGCAAGTTGTTGCGCTCGTTAGCGTCAGGTTCTACGATCAAAACGGAAGCCTTGGCACGTTCAGCCGGAGTAAGTGTTAGTCCCTCACTGATTCCTGGAATTGTTCCCATAGCTTAGCCTCTCTCTCTCCTCGCCCTTCCCCCCAATCAATACAATGCTGTTAAACCAGCTATATCGATTCCCTCAATGAAGTACTCGGCAAATTCCGTAGATAGCTTGAGCCCTTTGCGCACATTCGATCCGAAGGGTATTCTCACGAGGATGAGTCAGTCAGAGAACAAAGTTTTATTACGAAAAGCTATGAGGGCTGTTCTTTCCAATCTCGACCAGCGGTGGGTGAAGGCTGCTAGTGGGCGTGTCTGCGAGAATCTATCAAGGCACGTCAACGGAATGCGGGGAGTGGACCATATTCTCGCTTGGTCCTCTTTTTTTGCAGGCGAAGCTGACCTTTCAGGCTTTATAGCTGCACAACTAGCTGGGGGTAGGCGAGTATATCTTCCTCAGACCCGCCCAGACCGCTCGATGCAGTATATCTCCGTTAACGAAGCGTGGCTTGATGAGGCGGTCACGGGAGTTGGTGGCGTGCCGGAGCCGAGCGAACAAAGCGGCCAGATTTTTGACCCGCTAAACGCTCCAAACACTTTGGTTATGGTTCCCGGCTTAGCATTTGACCTGAAAGGTGGTCGGCTCGGACGAGGACTTGGTTTTTACGATCACTTTCTTGCGAGATCTTCGATGCACAGCGTGCGGGTGGTTGGAGTTGGTTGGGAATTGCAGATTGTTCCCGAGGTGCCGATGACCGCACACGATCAGTTTGTTGAACAGTTGATTACCGAGGAGCGGGTGGTGGATTTCTTAGACGCGAATAGTCTAAGTTCCTGAGTCCTTTTGGTTTCTATAACGAGAAGTGTGTAAGCTGGACTTTGGATGGGATGCAGGGAGTATTTACACAGGAGCTCGCGGAGAACACGGAAGCTTACCCGCTGGTTTTCTCCGCGAGCTCCTGTGTAAATTATAATGGACGGCCTCTGGAGGTGATATCGAGTACACGACTTATGTTATCTTTCCGGCCTTTGTTCAGTGGCGAAACGCCGATCTCCTGAGTATACGGTGTCCTGGGAACTAAGGGTCCTGGGAACTAAGGGTCCTGGGAACTCAGGCAGTAAGGTCGTTAACTATCTTCAGTAACTCTTGTGAGTTCCACGGCTTTTCTAAAATTGCACTCGGCTTAACTTCTTTTGCTTTGTTGCTAACCGCTTTGTCCGCGTTGGCAGAGAGTAGAATAATCGGCAGGGTGGGATGTGATCCATGTACTTTTTCAATCACGTCAAAGCCGTTGATATCCGGCATAATGAGATCGACCATCATAAGATTGAACGTACCGTTGCTTAGTGCGGCGTTCGCTTCGTTCCATGACCCGTGAGCACTTACTGTGAAGCCGAACGTAGTTAGTGTTTCGGTTAGTAAAAAACGAACCACCGGATCATCGTCTAGAACTATAATCGAGCGTTTCTCACTCATTTTTTTCCCTTCGCCGCGTCATCCAGAGTAGATTTTAAATCCTCCATCGTAAATGGCTTAGGCAATACTGAATGAAACGACTTATCGTGCTCGCCGGATTTTCCGTATCCGGTCATCAGAACTACCGGAAGCTTCGTATTTGCGGCCCTTTGTTGTGCGCGAAGATGGCTAATCCATTCGTTGCCACCCATGGTAGGCATCACTAAATCGACGAAGGCTACGTCAAAAGCATCTTTTGAAGCCAACGCCAGGGCCTCTTGGGGCTTATCACACGACACGACCGTAGCGCCGAGGGATTCCAACATCCCTGTAACCATCTCTCTAACGCTCGGCTCGTCCTCAAGGACAAGAACTCTTGGTGCAGAAGGATCGGACTTTGTCGGCGGTTCAGCTGATAGCGGTGATACGGAGACGGATTCGACAGCGGGGAGCAACTGCGCCTCCGGCAAGTACATTGAGATCATTGTTCCACGTTCCGGCGTACTCTCGATTGTAAGGAATCCATCGTGGGCACGGGCTATGGCGAACGCGGTTGTGAGTCCAAGCCCTGCATGGCCGGCTGAGGATCGGGTGGTGAATGTCGGTTCGCATGCGTGTTTCAGAGTCTCGGAATCCATTCCATGCCCGGTGTCGGAGATGCGAATTCTAACAAACGTTCCTGGATACGCACTGACGTTCATCAGGGCTACATCAGGATCGATCGTTTCCATACCGAGTGAAATGGTCACACGTCCGCTGTTTCCCGTTAACGATTCTCGTGCGTTCAACAGAAGATTTGTTATGGCTTGGGCAAGCAGCCCCGGATCGCACGAGATGCCAAGCGATCGCTCAGGAATCGTAATATCAAAGGTATGCTCGGTACCAAGAATATTCTTGAAAAGCTCTTTTCGTTCCACCATGAAGTGACGCGCATCGAACACAGAATTCTTGCGGGGTGCATCGCTTGCAAAGTCGAGTAATTTATTTACGAAAGTTTCCGCTCGTTTTGCCTCAGCGATTATCTCGGTCAACCCCGATACCATGACGGTCGGATCCGTGACCAGGCGAGCATGACTAGCACGTCCAATTATGGTGGTGAGCGCGCTATTAAACGCGTGACCGATGCCCGAAACGACAGCCCCAAGCGACGCCAGTTTTTGAGATTGCAGTAGGCTCTGCTCGATCGCTCGACGATCAGTGACCTCTTTGATGGTTAATATCTTAGTCCCGGGTTCACCTTGGAGCGAGCCAGGAGCAATCGAGCTTGGCACTACACTTAGCTCAAAGAAGCGATCTGAGCCCAGCGTCTTATCGGTGAAGCGCACTTCACGGGAACGTTTTACCTCTGATGGAAACATCACA
>JBGSNS010000174.1:0-18128 GCA_041739515.1 Bdellovibrionota bacterium | reverse complement strand
TTACAAGGAAATTTTCATTTCCTACCGGACAGCAGTGACCGGCGGTCCGCGGTCCAGGGTCCCGGGAGCCCGGTCCAAATCCCAATCGCAGCTTTGACGTCATTCTCGTGACACGATAGATACCCGACATGATTAAGCCCGACCATTGGATTCAGGCCTTCGGCGAGAGCGGTGGAATTACTCCCTTTCGCTCAGAGCAGATAAATCCAGCAAGCTACGACGTGACTCTGGGAGATACATGGATCTGCCCAACAAGAGATCCTGAACAGAGCCAATCGGAACACATCACTTTGTTTCCAGGCGAAGTGATCC
The DNA here is from genome assembly GCA_041739515.1 of Bdellovibrionota bacterium. Lineage (GTDB taxonomy): Bacteria > Bdellovibrionota_C > UBA2361 > UBA2361 > UBA2361 > JBGSNS01. The sequence continues at coordinate 17,816 of JBGSNS010000174.1, read as the reverse complement.
TCGCTACCACGTTTGAAAGCGTTAAATTGCCGCGCGATGTTGTCTGTGATCTGAAACTTAAAAGCAGCCTTGGACGTCTGTTTTTAAACCACAGCTTAAGTGGTTGGATCGATTGCAATTTTCAAGGTCAGATCACTTTAGAGCTGCAAAACCTAGGTCCATACCCACGCAGATTGTCGGCAGGAATGCGAGTAGCGCAGCTTGTATTTATGGCCATGGAATCCCCTCCTAAAGTCGCTTATGGCGAAGGTGGTCACGGCCATTATCAAGGGCAGAGTGGAACTACCGTTGCATGGAGCGAGAAATTCTTCCCAAAGGTTGAAAAATAGGAAGCGGCCGCAAAGTTGATTTTACCCCCCTAAGATCGTATATCTTCCCCGGCTTCAATTAGTGGGGCCGAAGGACGTTATATTGATCCCCATATCGATATAGTAGCCCTGGAATTCTAAATAATCTGGTCGTACGGAACTATTAGTATTTAACATGCCGAATCATAAATCAGCTATTAAGCGTAACAAGCAATCCATCAAGCGTCGCTCTGCAAACCGTACGGTATTATCGACCATCCGCACCACCGTTCGCAAAGTTCGAACGTTCGTGGCGGAAAAGAAGTTTGACGAAGCTAAAGGCGCACTAAGACTAGCCGAGAGCCAAATGTCACGCGCTTCTGCTCGTGGGCTTTTTCATCGCAAAACTGCAAGCCGCCGTATCGGTCGCTTAGCGTCGATGTTGGCGAAAGCTGCTAAAGCTGCTTAATCATTTTAATTGCTACCCCCTAAATCGGCCGTCCCGATTCGCTAGATCTCGAATCGAGATATTTCCCGCTACAACTTTGCGTTGGCTACCGTCTGCGTTCGACCTTCTTGTGGACATCGCGCTGGCATCTCTTTCGAAACTTGCACAGCTTCACAAATCGTGTCGGCGATCGATTTTCCGGATTCAAGCAACACAGCGGTAGGTAAACGTGCAGAGAGAACGCGTGCCTCACTTCGTTGATATTCCGTAGCCGACCCAGATACCGCGACGACGCACGGGCTGCGTAATCTGTGAGACAGCGAAAGCGCATCAAACCCGTCTGTATCATTCCGAAACGGCAATCCCAAAGGCAGATACTTTTCAAGCCAGTCGATGAGACGAACCCACTTAGACGGATGCGGGCGCGAGGTAGCGTCGACTAGCACCATCGTGCGCACCAGTTTCGGTGCCCGCAGCGTCAATGCTTGAACCACACAGGCAGCGTCCCCGACTCCCACAAATACCGCGGATCGGACACTGGATTTTTCAAGCGCACTCTCCACATTATCGATTGTACGCCAAACATCGGCACCAAACGACGCATTTAGTGCGAGTTCTGTACAAGTGTATTCGCTCGAAATCACTCCAGCCAACTCGCTCGATGCACTCTGTTCAGTGATCACTACGAGCTTTGCTCGTCCAGTGCCGGTCACGGTGCAACTACGGATTGATTCAGTGGCTTCACCACTATCAGGCTGCTCACTTGTTGCAGAAACGCTACGTTGCTCGAGTACAAACAATCCCCAGCCGACGAACGCAAGAATATACGACTTGGCGCGCAGAAGTATTCCGATCGCTAAACTCTGTGGCCCAGAGGCACCCAAAATTCCAAGAAAATAAACGAACGCCCCCTCTTGCAATCCGAGCCCACTCGGAGTGATCGGCAAACCGCCTATGGTAAGGATTATCGGGAGCACAACAAAAAGCTGCGCTAAAGGGACCGTTCCCCATCCAACCGCGTACGCAGCCACCGCTGTATTGATAACCGTAAAGCAGTGATACACCAGAGACAGAAGCAGCGCTTCTGCGAGCACTCGGCGGTTCGTGACTCCAGCGATCAAACTAATGCGAATTTTTCCAGCGGTATCTCTGAATTTTTGAGGCAGTAACTTGGTTCCAAAATCAAAACTTTTTCGCCACAACAGCATCGCCGTCACTAAAGCGAGCCCCATCGCTAGCAAAACGACTGCAATGCGCACCGCCACCGGCACAGCGACGCCGAGAGGCAATAAACTAGCCAACAGCCCAAGTCCAAACATCGCAACGAGCCCTGTATATCGCTCCAAAATCGTTGCGGATGCGGCTGTCACTTGACCGGATTTTTTCCCCGCCAAATAACTACGAGCTGCATCACCCCCGACATACGACGGCAATAACGCGTTTACGAAGTAACCAATTAAATAGAGGTTAAACAATCTCCAAGTCGATGGGGCATCTTCGCCTAAAAACAATCGCCACTTAGCAGCACTAAGCCAGACCATGGCCACGCTGATCAGTAAAAGAAGTCCTACGTGAATCAGCGATATCGAGAAAAACTCTGCCAATAGTGCCTGCGGAGAAACGAAGAAAAATATCCCGCATAGAAGCAGAAGCGAAAGCGCACCCTTAAGAAATGAGGAGGGCTTCATATACTAAAAATCATTCTCACTATTCGAAAAATTTAATTTCAGCGATCGACCAGTCGAATTTTCTGTCACTCCCAAGCTGGCGAAAAACAACTGATTTCACATTATCAACTTCGACAAGCCGAGATAGTTGGCTAGCCTTCGTCGAAATCGTTTGCGTCCGACGGTATTCGTCTGCCGACAACACCACAATGCTTTCACCTCCGTCATTCTTACTCGCAACGATCTCTAGTCCACGGGGATAATCAGTCGAGAACGCTTGCCAATCGAGAAATAAACCGCGCAGATTGATGGGCGCGTCAAACGTAACCGTAAATTCCATTCCACGTTGCTGCGGAGCCCCACTACCCCAGCGAGTCGTAATATCATCATCGAAAGCGTTGCTCACAGCATCTGCTTGCTCCGAAGCGATAGCAGAGAATCTATCCGAGGAAACTTCCGACAGCCGTTCCAGTTTCGAGGTTCTTTCCGACACTACAGCATACTTGCCAACTAAATCGGTTTTAAAAGTAAATCCTAATTCTGAAAGCGCCGCAGTCACGCTTGGCAATTGGGATGGAACTAAAATTAACGGAATTTGTGAAAGCTTCATCCGGTCAGCTAATCGTTCGTATTCCCTAATTCGAACCGTCCCAGGTTCGCCAAAAACTCGAAACCTCACCTTTTCGTTCGTCTCAAAAGCTAGGCGGTATCCAATCCAATAATTCGCCTCAACCATCGATGCTCCGTTGGATGCAAGCCAATCGATAATCTCCGTGTGCGACGTGGCGACTCGCTCGCCATTGGCCACTACAGGTTGACCTGGGTTGGCGCGCCCTCCCAAATACACCGATAGGATATTAAGACTGATAACACACCCAAACATGACCGCTGCCAGGGGCGCCGATAGCTTCCAGATCGTCGATACGGATAAGCCAAGCATCACCGCCAGCGCGGGATAGATAGGCAACAAGTATCGCGGAGCGGAGGTTAACCAACCAAACGACGAGAGCGAAAAGATGGCGCACGTAGTAACGAGGTACAAAAAGATCAGATCCGCGCCGGATTTTAGGCGAAAGAATTTCCCGGCAGAAGAAAACGCTCCGATCACCAAAACCACCAAAGCAAAGATTCCGACCAATACCGTGGCACCGAAGAATACGTCGCTAACGTGCCAAAACCGCTTTGCTCCAAGAATGATTGGTAGTGCTACCGTGAAAAGCTCTTCAACTTGAGGCAGCAACTTCGTGCCGTTTGCCCCGGAAAACATCTCAAAGCTCACGAATTGGTGCGTGATATTATACCACCAGAATGGCAGACCACCGAGAACAAATGAAACTACACCTACCGAAAAGTGCTTACACATCGGGACTAGCGGCCACGAGACGCTGCGCCAAAGCGTCACTATCATCCACAGCCCAATCGGCAGCATCGCGTAGACTATCTGGTTATTCGTCCACCATCCTAATCCAAGCACGAGACCGATCGCTGCGGTAATCCACATTGGCCGTCGCTCTTCTGCCCAGCGAATCGCCAAAAGCAACGCGACGGCAGCCAACACAACTACCTCGATGAATCCGCCACGCGCCATGGCGCTCCAAACCACTAACGGGCTCGGTGGTAACGCAAGATACGCCGCCGCAACAAGCCCACACCGTGGTCCGGCCACCCGCCGTCCAAGTGCAAATCCGATCGGAATTAACGCAATCGACCACAGAAGTGGGACTAATTTTAGTAATACCGGTGAGGAATAAAGTCCTGTAATCCAGAACAAAAGCGAAACCATTAAAGGCTCAAGTGAACCCATGTAGTTCTGACCGTAGTAGAAGACTGGAATATTTTTCGCTTGTCCCTGCGCGATGTGTTGCGCCATCAAACCAACGATCGCCTCATCCGCATCGATAACCCAGTTCGATGCGATCAAGAGATCGAGCCGCAACGCGGCTCCCATTATCATCAATGCAAGGATGTATACGCGGTTCGTCATACTCCTCTCGACATCCTCTCATACACTCGAAACGTACTTTCCCCGGTCTTCTGCCAGGTAAACTTAGCGGCCTGCGCTCGTCCAAGCTCGCTTCGCTCGCTTCGAAGCGTTTTGTTTTGAAGAAGTTCGATTATACTTTTTACCGCTCCCACCTCATCGTTTGGCGCAATTAACTCGGCACAAGATCCCACAACTTCAGGTATAGACGAAGTATTAAGTGTCACTACCGGCAAGCCTGCGGCCATAGCCTCTAGCGGCGGCAATCCGAATCCCTCATACAGGCTCGGGAAAAAAAAGATTTTAGAAATCGAGAACAGCTGTAATAAATCCTCATCGTTTATAAATCCGGGCATTACCACGTCACGTGACAGTCCGAGCGTCTCGATTGCTGAGACAAGTGCGGGAAATTGCTTATCGCCTTTGATATCGCCAGCGAGGCACAGCACCGGTCGATTCGCGTTGCTCGCACCGATCGTATCGATTACTGCGCGCCATACCTTCAACATCCAGTGGAGGTTCTTTCTCTGATCGATTCCACCAACATACGCAACAATCGGGCGATCTAAAGGAATTCGGAGCCGTGCGCGAAACGGGATTTCATCCTCCAGCAATTTCCCATAGAAAAAGCGTTCATCCACCCCCAGCGGAGTCACCGTAATGCGCTCTTCCGGCACACCCAACATCCTTACGATATCTCGTTTCGTGCACTCACTGATCGCTATTAGATGAGTGGCACTTTTGATCGCACGGTTTTCCAGGAAACGCGCAAATTTAAAACGAAAACTACTCTGGGATTGACGATATATATCCTGGAGCACAAGCGGAATTAAATCCAAAACGGTAACTATGCGACGCTTAGGTCCCCACGAAGGACCATCCATATGTGCTGGGAAATGAGCCATCGACCAATCGTCGCGCTGTGCAAGTTTAGTTGGATAAACCAGCTGCTGCCCGACTGTAATCGCACCAGCAGGAAGTCTCGCTAAAAGCGGCTTGATCTTCGAACCTGAAAGAAGATCTGTGTGTGAAAAATAGTCGATTTCAATCACGTCGTGACGAAATCCATCGAAGTACCGCTTGAGTTCACGAACGTACCGACCGATGCCGCGGCTAGCGTGCTGCTTAAACGCCGGATCAAGAGCTGAAATATCGAAACCTACGGTAAACATGCGCGTTCTAATTCCTTACTACTTACCGGGTTGTTCATGCGAATACTCCAAGCTACCCGAACGTTCGATCGTTCCTCGCTCTCCAGCACCCCCGAACAGGGCATCAACGTTTGAATAGAACTTCGCGGGCTCGAACGCCTTTACTCGCTCTTTACCAGCTTCTATTATCGAAGCCCGCAGAGTTGAATTATTACTTACTTCAGCGACTAATTCAGCGATTAGACTCGGAATCACTGCGTCTATCAGGATGCCGCCATCTTGTATGGTCTCCGCCAACGCGCCATGCCTAGTAGAGATAACTGGTAATCCAAAATGCATCGCCTCAATCACCGGGAGGCAGAATCCTTCGTGCTCACTTAGGCACAAATATACTGAGCAGTTTTCATACAATGCTCGTAACTCACAATCAGAGCGCTGCCCGAGAAACTCCACATGGGCCGAGATTCCCCATGCATCGCACATGCGCTTTAGCCCATAGGCGTAAAGCTCACTGTCAGTATCCACCCCTACGAGCCAAAGCTTCGCACTATGATCGATTTGACGACAAAGAAAGTAAAAAGTTCTAAGAATTTGCTCAATTCCTTTATTAGGAACCAAGCGTCCGACATGTAGGATGTTCATCCCCTTAGTGGATCGCAACATCGCTGCAAATCCAGCGTTTGCCGGCTGTTCAAATCGACTGGGTTCAACTAGCAACGGCAACACACTAACTCCGCGCTCGCGCGCACGACTAGAAATTTTCTTTAAATCGCGCGCATTAAATTCTGAATCCGCGATCAGACAATCCGAAAGATTGCACAGCTCCGGGAGCTCATCTGCGCCGGACGACAAATCTCTAACTAGTTGAGGATTAATCCCTTGAAAGAATCGAGCGGGTGTTAGGTTGTGATAAATAAGGAATCGTTTGTGCCCTGAGGCTTGGCGATAAATCTCATTTAATGGGGAGCCAAGCGAATAGTGCATCACAAGTGCGCTGTTTTCTTCGGTTTGAGAAAGTGTTTGATAGAACGCAATCGGACCACGCGCAGGGTTCTTGTATCCTTGATAAAATGGATGAACATTAATGGCGTAGATGGTGCTCTCGTACCCGTCTTCGATAAGCGCGCGTTGCAACGCGATCACTTCGGTGGAAATAGCATCTCCGTAACTAAGAGTATGAACGAGTTGATGGATGCTACGTATCTTCTTCATTCAACCGCCCAAAAATCGTCTAAAGTAACTCAGCAAAACTCTCTCGGTGCGCCTCAAAGGTAAGCACCCCAACCACTAGCACCACTAAAGCCATCGCCCCAGCGGCTGCCCATACATGCAGCCCCGGAATAACGCCTGTGTAAATAACGTCGTGATACATCCTAACCAGAAGAGCCACCGGATTTAATTTTAGGATCCATGCAAACCGCTCCGGAACCTGACTTGCGGGATAAACGATCGGTGTCAAGAAAAACAACAACGAGAATACGTGACCGATAAGGTGCTGAACATCCCGAAATTGAACGTTTAATGCGGCTACTAAGAAACCTATCCCGCAAAGGAATACTAACTGTATCGCAACAATTCCCAACAGCGCCACCGACGTAAAGGGCAACTGCATCCCGAGCGCAAGCGCCACAATTAACAGTACTGGCAAACTAAAGAGGTAATTAATCGCTCCAGAAATTACTGGGACGACCGTCAGAACCTGAGCCGGGAACATCGACTTTGTAATTAAATGCCCGCTTCCGGACACACTCACCGCAGCTTCTCCGATGGATTGAGTAAGCCAGATCCATGGAAGTAATCCGCAAAATACAAAAACCGGATAATGGGCGATTCCATCGAATCGTAAGTAGAACTGAAATACAAGTGTGTAGACCGCCATCAAAAACAACGGATTAAGAATCGTCCAAATTAACCCTAACGCCGACCCACGGTAGCGCGCTGCAAGCGAGCGCTTAACAAGCGCCGCTACTAGCGCGCGTGATTTCCAAAGCTCAACGAAAAACCGAATCATCTAGCGTCACTCCGAAGTACGTTAGAGCTAAACGAAAACTCAATTGGTGGAGAATATGCCCCGACGATCGTTTCCGGTCCTTCAACATCGAACGAAGCAACACATCGGCGATGGTCGAATGGGTAGCCATCTGCACGATGACACGACACTTCAACTCCATACCGTCCCGGCAACAACGAACAACGACTCATAGTGATTGAGCATACACCACGACCTTGCAGCGGTTGCGCAAGCTTGACCTCAAGCATCTGAGTGTTGGTGCCGCACACGACACCACCTTCGTGATTAGTAATTGCGAAGCCAAAAACTATCCCGTTCAGCATCCCCACGTCATGAGCTACATACTCGGCGTTAACAACGAGCGGAGAATGCGGCGTCAATCTTGCGTCACATGTTACTTTTGTGATCTCGACCTCTCGGCTTCCCCATCGTTGCTCAGCATACGGATCGCGTTTCCCCGTCTGAAGTTTCGCTTGAAGCTCAAGCTCATCACGTTCAACGAACATTCTATACTGATCGATTACACGTCGCGGCTCTCCTCGATCCTTAACGTGACCTTGATGGATCCAAATTACTTCATCACTCCAGCGCTCAACACCGGCAAGATCGTGACTGACTATTAACATGGTAGTTCCGCGACGTTTTAATTCCGCCAGACGATCTTGGCAGCGCTTCACAAAGCCTACGTCTCCAACTGAAAGTACCTCGTCAATTAAAAGTACGTCAGGCTCCGTATGCACAGCGATGCTAAATCCAAGCCGCATGAACATACCGGAGCTGTACGTTCGAACCGGTTGATCCATTACTGAGCGCAACTCTGCGAAATCAACGATCGAGTCGTATCGTTCCGCTATATCCTTTGCGGAGAGGCCGAGCATTACCGCTGAAAGCGAGAGATTCTCACGTCCCGTAAAGTCTGGATGAAATCCAGCACCAAGCTCTATCAGTGCCGCCACTCGTCCGTTCACAGCGATCGATCCAGAGGTCGGACGATAAATACCTGTAATGAGTTTTAGTAGCGTGGATTTACCCGAGCCATTTCGTCCGATGACGCCACACGAGGCACCTTTCGGAACCCGCATAGTTAAATCTTTGAGCGCCACAAGCTCCCTGTCAGCGCTGACGGCGTGTTCACGTCCAAGGAAGAATGATTTTAAAGACGAGTACCCGTGTTTGCGTGAGCGAGTGAAGATTTTGCTAACGGATTGGCAGTCGATCGCATAAGTGCCGGCCGCTTCGGACTGATGCCGCGCGCTGGTGATCTCGCTTCCCCTCTGGGTGGGATCCGCAGTCGCAACCACTCCTGTCTCCATACAAGACCTACGAAATTATAACCTACGAGTTTGATGGGGCCATTCTGTACACCGCCCCAAGATTGCGATACTCACCGCGATCTTCCATTCCGTAACCGACGAACCATTCCGACCCCTCATACACAAATCCGACATAGTCAGGGACATGCGGGGCATTAGGGACGACTCTTCGAATTAATACCGCAGTGCGTACTTCCACCGCGCCACGGGCAAGAAACTCTTTTTTTAGCTGAGCCAAAGTTCTCCCGGAGTCACAGATATCATCGACCAACAACACCCGCCGTCCAGTCAGTGGACCCGCTTCAAAACTGCTCCGAAACTGATCGGCGGGTAGCTGCACATTTGAGGTGATATCGTAACTCGATGCGGAGGCCGTAACCAATTCAACTGACGTGTCGATTGCGCGCACTAAGTCTGCGTAGAAAAACAATCCCCCGCGCAAGATTGGTACGGTAAGCAAAGCTCCCAAGGGCGCATCTCCAGAATTGCTGGCGCGAACCTCGTTTGCCCAGACCCCGATTTCTCCACCTAAACGCTTACAGGCAGCCGCGATCTCGGTAGCGGAAAATGTGGGAATATAATGCTTTGGAAGTGCCATAAACCTAGGCTGGTGCTATACCTCAGGTTGTATGGCGCGTCATCTTTTGATCCCCCTGATTTTGGTTATTTCCTTAATAACTCTGACTGGTTGCGAAACTGGAGATGGCGGGCTTTCCGAAATCGGAGACTCCATCCACCAATCGGTCGACAAGGCGGTCAGAAAAACCACTCAGGTCGTAGAAGAGTCGATGGACGGTTTAGGGGCTACTCAGATGGCCCAGGACGAATTTAATAAACTCTATGCTTTCGAGTATCACGTAGAAGCGATTTTTCTGCCAACCACCGCAGCCGATCTATCGTTTCGTCTAAACGAGCTTGGCAAGGACAAATGGGAATGTGGGCATCCAATCGCTGGCCTAACAGAGAGGGTACCGGTTGGAGTTACGGCGCCATCTGCGACCCCCTCGCCAACTCCGAATCAGGTACCTGAAATGAGAGCGTTGATAGTTTGTAAGCGCAGGCCTGCTTCGTATCTGCGAATGCTGCACAAGTTTGCTCCGTAAATAATCCACCGGAAGTGTGCTGGCTTCGCGAAGGATTTCAAGGGACTCGCTGCGTGCGCTCGGATGTAAATCGTTTCATACTGCGGATCAGGAGTGTTAAGCAGAATACAAATGCCTGAAATTAGAGAAAGTACATTTGACCGAATAAAGACGCTGTCTGCGTTCTTTTGCTGCTTTGTTGTACTGGTGTTTCTACTAGGATGTTCTGCTCGACAACCGGTGCCACTCGGAACCATCCCACCACCACCACGAATTGGTGCAGCCGATGAACGTCAAGGCCAAGAGGCGCTGGGAGAATTAGCTCAGCAGTACAAGCTATCACGCGATGATGCGCAGAAAGAGCGGGTAGAAAAACTTGTAGCGCGCCTTGCAGCAGCCTCCGGTGCTAGCACCAATACCCCTTGGCACATCACGCTTTTTGAAGAACCCAAAATTCGCAACGCCGCAGCAACACGCGGCAATTTTCTCTTCGTCTGGTCGGGCCTTTTAGACTATCTGCGAACAGACGAGGAGCTCGCAATCGTGCTATCGCACGAACTCGGGCACATCTTAGCGGGTCACGTCATGCCGGACCCGGCCGATGTAGCCAACCGCGCTGTTGCTGAGATCGGCGGGCAGTTAACCGGCAATGTTGTCGCTAGCGCCGCTCGTGTAGGTATCGCTGGCGACTTAGCCGGATTACTTGCCAAACTCGCTCTCGAGGCAATGATAGTAAACCCAGGGCAACGCCGGGTTGAGACGGAGGCTGATGAGATCGGTATTTTCTTGCTTGCTAGAGCAGGATTCGATCCCGATACCGCGATTCATTTTTGGGAACGCGTTCAAAACGACCCGGATTTTGGCTCTTCTACATTTGCGTTTTTATCTACTCATCCATCGGGCAAAGACCGCTTCAAACACCTTCAAGCGATCGGCGAGAAAGCCCGTGCTGTACGGCAACGCGCTTGGGTAGTTAAAACCCCTAAAGCGATAATTTTTGAGCATTCCTCACGTAGTAGCGATTTTATCGAGGAGCTCAACAAGGAGGATTATTTCTTCGGAAATCCAGAACTTCGTGGATGGATTTGCGGCACTCGAGGCTGCGTCGAGGCTGCTAGTCTTAGGGAAATCTATTAGTAGTTTCTTGGAGATGATACCGGAGCAAAGCTCGAAGTTTTTCTTCGCTCCCGATCGTAATGTTTCCTTAGATGCCAGTCGAAGGTAACCAGTGCAGGGAGTGCTAAAGTGTCAGACAAAGCGGAACTAAAAGAGCAAAATACTCCGTTTGGCCCACAAAATGTGGAGAAGCCACTGGTCGCGACCAGCGACACAGTTGGTAACGATAGCGCAGTTTTCGTCAAGGTTTCAGGACCCTGTGCTTGGGATCTTGAACAACTCAATCTTGCTATCGGAAATCTTAACGCCGCCACCGCAGCGGTTGAAAAAATCGGGGAGCTCGTAAAATCTCTAGATGGGTTTCATCAACAATTGACCGCGCCGAACGCTACTCCTCGGCAAGCGGCACTTCTTCAATCGGAAGCAGCAGCTATTGACGCGGAGCTATCCAAGACGTTAGCCGATGAGTCACTAGTCCCGTTCGGTAAAAATGCGCTCAATTTTATTGGCAACGATTCTTCTGTGACGAAACAGAGAATTGAGCAGGCTCAAAAATACAACTCTGAGCTGAAAACCAATATCGATCAAAAACGAGCCGGATTGAATCACGATCTAGCTTTGCTTGAGACTGCTCACCTAAACTCACAAAGCAGCAAATCCGCTGTACGCGATCTTGAGTCCGCACTAAGCCTTATGGCATCGACTCGAACCGCTCTTGCTAAATCGCCTGGGCACGCGGTTGAGGCGTGTGGCGCACTTGGAGCACGAGCACGATCATTGCTTCTAAACGGATAAATTAAACAATCCTCATTTTCCTATTCGCTATTTTCCTGAGTTGCGAACTAAATCATTTGACTACTCAAAGGAACGACGAAGTAAATCGCGGTTGTTCCGTCAAGTGCTTGATATTACCGAACTAATGCTATACTTCCCGGTTTCTCCCAAGATTCACTGAGATACGGCAAGCCACACATGAATATTTAGCTTCATGACTGGCGCAGACAACCAGTTAAGTGGATTGTACAGCTTCTTTCATAGAGCGCTTTAATTTCCTATGCAGCAACCAGAAGTAAGGTCTGTCACAAAATTTCTTTGGATTGCATTAGCTGTCTGCTTAGCTCTGCGCTTAGTCTCAATATCAGCATATGATTTGCTGGATCCGACAGAAGGTCGCTATGCCGCGATGGGTCAGGAAATGCATCTCAGTAGTGATTGGGTTACGCCCAAAGTATTGATCAATGGAAAATTAGAGCCATTTCTTGGAAAACCACCGTTGCATACTTGGTTAACGGCAGCTTCTTTTAAGTTGTTTGGTGAAACAGATTTTGCGGCTCGATTTCCAAGCCTTGTATGCATGTTGCTCATTAGCGGATTAATCTTTCTGCTGTGCAAGGAACTTTTCTCTGTTCGCACAGCGCTGCTGTCTGCGTTGGTGAATTGGTCTTCTGTTCTCTCTTTTTTTATAGCCGGCATTTGCCTTACCGACCCGGTGCTTGTTCTTGGAACGGTGTTGGCAGGATGTGGATTTATTTTATGTCTCACTGCATCTGATGCATCCCGCGCGAAACGATATGGATATTTATTTTTTGTAGGAATGGCACTGGGGATGCTTGCAAAAGGTCCTGTGACGATTGCGATCATGGGAGTAGGAATTCTCCCATGGCTAGTCCTTGAAAAACGTTTTGCTGATCTAAAGAAGCTTCCCTGGGTTGGTGGTATTGCAGCTGCGCTTCTAATCGTTCTTCCCTGGTATTTGATAGCAGAGTTTTATAATCCAGGATTTATAAAATATTTCATTATTAATGAAAATTTGATGCGATTCTTTGTTAAAGAATATGGCGACAAATATGGCTCAGGGCATGTAAAACCATACGGAACGATATGGGGAATGGCTGTTGGAGCGTTTCTTCCATGGAGTATTTTTTGGATAGTTCTTCTTTTTCGCAAATTTCGCTCTCAGATTGCTTGCTCAAACGGCTCTGAGTGGTTTCGTCTTGCAGCATGGCTTGGCATTGCGCCAATGGTCCTTTTCACCTTTGCCCGTCAGACGACTTTCTACTATGTGCTTCCGGGAATCCCCTGGATATCTATATGTACCGCAGTGATGATTGATAGATTGATAACGGAAAAGTCGGCGCTACTTCTAAAATTTAGTTGGGTTATGGGCACTGCTGCGTCCGTGATAGCGATTGGTTGTGCAATATACGGAGCAATAACTGGAACTGGAGTTTGGATTCCTACCCTCTCCGTGCTCTCTGTTGTTGCGCTTGTGCTTTACTCAAATTCTCTAAGCTTTAGATCGGAATCCATCAATGCCATCGCCTTTTGCTTTCTTAGTTTCACACTTTGTTATGCAATCGGAAATTTCGGTGTCTCTGCTAAGCTAGATGAAACACGTTCAGCGAAACGCCTTGTAGAATATTTGGAGCATACGCTTCCTGGCAAGAGTCGCACCGTTTCGTTTTTGGAGAAGGCTCCCCAGTCCGCTTTCTTCTATGCTGCAGTCCCCGATCAAAACCCGCTAATTTTCTCAATGACCATTGATGAGAATCCTCCGAGCTCAAAAGTAGGATTTGTTGTTCTTCGCGATAATCACGCCGATGAAGACGATGTAGCGCAGCTCAAGGGATTTGTCGCACTAAAAAAGTTTGAGCGGTGGTTAATCTATCAGCGTATAGTAGTGCCCGGATAGAAATTAGGGACGTTCCCACGGTCATTCCAAGGTTCCAAACATTCCGTCCAGATCTACCACATCGAAGCCCTTTCATTTTAAAAATTAAAACTTCGTTGATAATTAAGGAGCTCGCCGCTCATTAGGGCATAGACTTAACGCCAACGTAATCGCTATTTACGAAACATTCCTGCCAGATTCTTCGGATTAAACATCCCAGAACCCAGGTTCATTCCCATTTTCCCGAGATTCTTTCCCATCCCCTTCATCATTTTTTTCATTTCAAGAAATTGCCTCAATAATTTATTCACTTCCTCCACGGAAGTTCCGGATCCCCGGGCGATTCGCTTGCGACGGCTACCATCGATTATCGCCGGCGTAACTCGCTCCTTAAACGTCATCGAAAGGATTATCGCCTCCACGTGCTTCATATCCTTCTCTGCTTTCTCTGGATTTACCTGAGCAGCCATCTTGTCCATCCCAGGAATCATCCCCAACAACGACGAGATACTTCCCATTTTGCGAATCATCTTTAACTGACCCAGGAAATCATCGAATCCAAATTCGTTGTTGGTCATTTTTTTCAACTGCGACAACGATTCTTCAGGTGAAATCTCTTTAGTTGCCTTCTCAATAAGCGACATTACGTCGCCCATTCCAAGCACCCGCGAAGCCATTCGTTCTGGATGAAAGACTTCAAGCCCGTCCGGTTTTTCACTAATGCCGACGAATTTAATCGGTTTGCCAGTTACCGCTCGCATCGAAAGAGCAGCACCACCGCGCGCATCGCCATCTAGCTTAGTGAGCACCAATCCAGTAATCGCCAACGCTGCATCGAAACCTTTAGCTACATTGACAGCTTCCTGCCCCGTCATCGCATCACCAACGAGCAATATCTCTTGCGGCGAAATCGCGGCAACGATCTCCTTAAGCTCAGTCATCAATCGCTCATCGATCTGCAATCGACCCGCAGTATCGATTATCATTACATCCGTCCCGGCCCCTTTTGCTTGAGCCAATGCGCGTGTGACGATATCAAGTGGCTTATCTGTGGTCTGAGAATCAAACACCGGAAGTTGCAAACCGGCGCCGAGAGTTTTTAATTGCTGAATCGCAGCCGGTCGATACACATCGGCTGGTACCAACAATATGGATTTTTTCTGTTCGACCTTTAATAATCGCGCAAGCTTTGCCGCAGTCGTCGTCTTCCCCGCTCCTTGCAATCCGACAAGCATTATTACCGCTGGCGGTGCTACGTTGATTTCAAGCGGCACAGCACCACTTCCCATGGCACCAACCAGCTCTTCGTGCACGAGTTTGATGATTTGCTGATCCGGGGTTAGGCTCTTTAGGATGTCAGCGCCTTCGGCGCGCTTTGCCACATTGGCGCAAAGATCTTTTGCAACCTGAAAGTTAACATCCGCCTCAAGCAGCGCCATGCGCACATCTTTAAGGGTGGCTTCGATATCGGCTACCGATAGCGTCCCTCGTCCACGGATTCGCTTAAACGCTGCAGATAATTTCTCTTGAAGGGTTCCAAACACGAAGAGAGATTAGGGCGTCACGATGCAGTTTGCAAATAAGCCCATCACCCTTGACACAACTATCACCGCTAGGTTGGATCTCGTTCGTAGAGGACGTATTTTCTCAAATGCAGTCGCTCGCGATATCCGACTAAAGGGACATCACTAACGTCCTTTTGTCGCACGACCACCAGCTTCGGTCCCCGCTCGGCACGAATTTTATCTAGTGATATTGTAGCGAATCTCAGGTTATTCGAAACATCACTAGCCATATAAAAGTGCGCGGAATCAGGAATTCGGTTTGCAAACGTTATAGTAGTGTGCGCATCACCCAAGTCTTCGACCAGCTCCTCAATAATCGCTTTGGAAGAGCGTTTCTCGTTTAGAAATAGCGGTCCCATTACCATCATTCCGATTGATACTATTAGCGTCGAAACACTTGCGGTTAATACCAATCCGGAGGGGCGAAGTAGTTCAAGCCGTTTAGCGACGGCAACAAACCACAGAATAAAACCGGAGGTAAGCGGCAGTAAATAGTAAGGTAGAACTTGCTTGCCAATCGCGAATGGGATCAAGGGCCCGAGAAACCAGCACAGCAAAAACAACTCTCTGTTTCTTGCAACACCACTAACCTGCTGGGGAAGCAGAGCCTTCCAACCAACACGCTTAACCATCCATGGAAAGATAAAGATCCACGGCACGGTAGCTACGATAAAGCAGAGCAAACCGACTCCGCGAAACGTCTCGTGGGCGGTACCGTGCCGCAGGACTAAATTACTAGAAATCAAACGGTTAAAGTTTTCTTCCAAAAGAAAGTAGTTAAGAAACCCTGGCGATCTTTGCTCCATTAACAAATACCAAGGGGTTGCAACCAAGAGCATCACAAGCAGTCCTGTGCCCCACGGGATCTTCCACAACTTTCCCCATTGATTGCTAAGCAGTACGAAAAGTCCCAACGACGCACACGGGATCATTAATCCAATCGGCCCCTTTGCAAGCAGAGACAATCCAAGAAAGAAAAATCCGATTCGAGCCCACCAGGGATTTAGTGTTTCAAAGAATAAGCCAAACCCAATTAGCGCTCCAACCAACACGGCAGCGAGCGGCTGGTCCGTCATAGTCATGGAGGCAAGGACAAAAACCAGCGTGGTGCCGCCTGTCAATACAGCAGTCAAACCGCCGTACCTTTCCCCTATCCAGCGCTCAGCTATCCATGCCGTAAACGCCACCATAAGACTTAGCCATAATAGGCTTGGCAGTCGCACCGCCCATTCGTTAAATCCAAATAACTGAATTGCGCCAGCTTGAATCCAAAACGAAAGCGGTGGCTTCGACCAATACGACATCATCTGGCGCTCTTGATGCACGTAAGGAACTACCCAATCATCATCGATCGCCATATTCGCAGCGATCGAAGCGTAGCGGGCATCCGTTGTATCGATAAGATCAGGAAATCCGAGCGTTGCTAAACGCAACACAAACATCATCATTAAAACGAATGGGATACTTAAAAGAAGGCTTTTGAACCTCATGCCGGGTGCATCGATACCATTGGTTGCGACACAGCACAAAGAAGCTATGCTGCCGGCCTATGACTCAAGATGAACAGAACGAAAGATACTTCGGCGCGCATGTTTCGGTTGCAGGCGGGCTAGAAAAATCCGTTGAAGCGGCCATCACCCTAAACATCAACACCGTTCAGGTCCATCCTACTCCGCCGCAGAAGTGGAACTCTAAGCCCGTGCCTGTTGGCGCCGAAGCCAAGTTTCTGGCTGCCAGACCAAGCTCCCCTTTAAAGAAAATATTCTTTCACGGTATTTATCTTATTAACCTTGCCACCGCGGAGAAAGCTAAGGCAAAGCTTGCAGTTTTATCTCTTACCAACGATTTAGATCTCCTAGCACGCATTTCCGGTAACGGGGTCATTTTTCACGTGGGTTCTGCTAAATCAGCGACTTCTCTCGATGAAGGGTTGCTAAGTGCGGCAGAGTTAATCGACGAAGCGTTGGTTGAGTCACCGGATAATAGTCGACTAATATTAGAAGTAGCGGCGGGAAGCGGCCAAATAATTGGGAGCAGAGTTGAAGAGCTCACCCGTATTTACGAAAACGTAAAGTGCAAAGAGCGAGTTGGCTTCGGGCTTGATTCACAGCATTTGTGGGCCAGTGGGTACGATCTTCGCAACGATCTTGAGAATTGTGTGAACACGATCGTTAAGGCCTTTGGTAAAGATAAGATCTGGTCGTTGCACTTAAACGACAGCCTGACAGCGCTTGGTAGTAGAAAAGATCGGCATGCCAATCTCGGCGAAGGAGAGATCGGAAATGATGCGTTGAATGCACTAATCCATCATCCAGATCTGATAGATATTCCGGTGATTCTTGAAACACCGGGATTGAAATCACCGGATACGGCAAAGATCGAAGTCGAAAAATTGCGAGCTATGATCGGTTAGCCGACCCCATCGCGCTGCATAAAAAAAGCCCCAAACGGGGCTCTCTACCGTTTGGGGCCAAGGGGAAAGAGGGTTATTTCTTTCCGATCGATGAAGAGAGCTGCTCTCAAA
>JBGSNS010000033.1:0-2948 GCA_041739515.1 Bdellovibrionota bacterium | reverse complement strand
CAAAAATACCCAAGAAAAGCAAATTAACTGGTCACGGGAGAGGGCCAAAAAGGACTGAGGGGTCTTTAGAATCCCCAAGCCGCTGTTCCGTCCACCCCCAGACGGCATACCCGAATTTGATCCGATAGCTCCCAGGCTCGTTTTTAGGGCGATGCTTATAAATAACCGGTGTGGCATACTCCAGGAGAGTTATGAGTAATCAAGGGCAGTCGCAGTTCACCGTTGCAGTAATAGATGATGATGACAGTGTAAGAACTGCGCTCATAATGAACCTCCAAGTTGAGGGATTTAAGACCGTGTTTGCGGCCGACGGGGAAGAGGGGCTCCGGATAGTTCGGGAGCAAAAGCCAGACCTAGTTGTGCTCGATGTAATGATGCCCAAAAAAGATGGGTTACAGACCTGTAGGGATCTTCGAAACGGCGGCAATTCAGTTCCATTGATTCTCTTGACGGCGCGTAGCGCAGAAGTTGATCGTGTTTTAGGGCTTGAACTAGGAGCCGATGACTATCTAGCGAAGCCTTTTAGCATGCCTGAACTAATGGCGCGGATTAAGGCGTTATTGCGCAGAACTTATACCCAGGAAGACGTCGACACGATCCAGTTCGATAACGTGGTCGTAGATTTCAGAGCGTACAAAGCGGAGCGCGACGATCAAGCGATCGAGCTTTCTGCCCGTGAATACAGACTTTTAAAATATCTAGTTCTTAAGCGCGGCAAAGTCGTCACCAGAGACGAGTTGCTCGATCAGGTTTGGGGCTATAATTCGTATCCAACCACTCGAACCGTCGATAATCATATTGCGCGGCTGCGGCAGAAGATCGAGTCGAATCTCGATGAGCCGAAGCATATTCTGACCGTGCATGGGGTAGGGTATAAGTTCGTGGCGTAGGGCTGGAGCTCTACCGTCTAGTTTCGCTAATTAGTCTCATCACCAAATCTAGATTTTCATGATATAATGCGTAGGTATTTCAACTAGTTGGCCAGCAAATCACTGAATTGTAAAAAACTTGTCCCAAAACTGCATCCTTTTCACGCTTCCCTGAATCATAGGTTAGGCAGACGCGTCAACGTTTTGGCGTAGCCGGTTTTTTTGAGGTCGATATACAGGTTGTGGTGAAGCGGTGAGTCTTTCGTGCCGAAAGATCTATCAATGCAGTCGCCCGGGTAGTTAACGAATAACCAAATTTCGCAATCTTCAATAGGGACCGACACCATGAAATGTCTTAATAAGAAACGCCTCAACAAATCTCAGATGTATCTCTTAGAAAAGGGTGAATTTACCTGCGCAGATCTCAAAAAATTGGTCGGCCAGTATTTCGACCGCGAATTGCCGCGCGCGTTGCAGTCCAGAGTTCAAGAGCACATAGAATGTTGCTCAGAGTGCGTGCAGTACGCGGGCTCGTATCACCTTGTAATTGAATTAGCGCGTGAAATTGGACTAGAGCGAAATAGTACTTCCCAACCAATAACGATCCTTGATGAAACCGGCCCAGTTGGCGCTGGATTGCCAGCACCGATCAGGTCGCGGCTGGTGGCTCATTTAAATCGCACGCTTGGCCTTAGCCTTCCTAGCTAGTCCGCTTAGTCTTGGTAACTTATTTAAATAACTAAAGATTAAGTCGCTATATAGGGTCATCCGCACTAATTAATTAGCCTGAATTCCTAATGCTTCACTGAGAATCTGCCGATTCCCTCTACAGACGACGGTTTGACTCAGGGCCGCCTCTCATTAGGAGACGCCGAGTATACCCCTGATTTCTAACTGTGGAATGGAGGCAGTCTATGAATGCTCGGCATCATCGCAAGGAGAGCTACCCAGTGGTCTTCGGAGGAAAATCAAGTTTTGTTTCTCGTCGTGAACGAGCGCTAATCGTAGCGGTCGCAGGTTTTGGTATCGCGCTGTTACTCGGGGTCGTGGCGATTGCGAATTTTAGAACGGACGCAAATGCGCGTCAGGGGATGAGCGCCATTGGCGGATTCGATCCCTCAAAACAGCTGGTCTACTCATTGTCTCGACCGGTTAAAGCTGGTGAGCGAATTACGATCGATAACGTTGCCCAGGTTAGTTGGGGTCGAAATGATATTCCACGTGACGCCGTAATGATCCCTCAGGAAGTTGAGGGAATGTTTGCCAAGTCCGATATTCCATCCGGTACCGCCTTATCTCGGACGATGTTTACCCGCGAGCCTTCTTTGGTTTCGTTACCTGTTACCTCAGGGAATCGCGCTGTGGCGATTGAAGTGGACGAAACTTCAGGTATCGAAGGTCACGCGCTGCCTGGATCGCGTGTCGATGTGGTGCTCACATATCTTGAGAACGAAGGACTGACATCTAAAATAATCGTGCAAAACGCCCGGATTCTTTCAGCTGGCGGCGATACGCGTGCACCGTCGCAGATGGGGCAGCAAGTAGCTGGTCCGCGGCGCTCGGCGCGCACAATCACATTGGATGTCGGTGTAAAGGATGCGCTTGAAATTCAAACCGCTAGACAACTCGGACGATTGAGTCTGTTTATGCGCTCGGCTGATGACGACAAAGCGGCTCCAGTTTTGCAAACTAATCGAACCGACATCGACGGATCAAAGAAGAGCGCCTCCAAAAAACAAGCGTGTAAATCCGGTCGCATGCTAAGCGGTGGGAAAGAGTACGTCGTCGATTGTGAGGGTGGGATTAGTGAGTTGATTCCGGAAGCATAAATAAACCAGGGCACCCCCGGCCTCTAAGCTATCGTCCATGAATCCACAACAATTTGGACCGCGGACCGCTGGTCCGCTTTATAGAACGCTATTAAGCGATCGTGCGGACCAGCGGTCACTACTGTCCGGTAGAAAGTGGCCATAAATCGAGTTGTTTTTGAGTATTTTCGGACGAATCGGAGGTGTTTAGTATTCCGTGCTCAGAAAAAGCCCGTTTCATTGGGTTTTCTCTAGAACCGAAATATTCAAG
>JBGSNS010000100.1:0-3758 GCA_041739515.1 Bdellovibrionota bacterium | reverse complement strand
CTCTCTTTACCGAATCGCCTACTATCAGAGCTCGCCCTTTTAATTCCAAGGTGAGTGCCAACCGCTCAGAGCGAGGTGGAACAAGTCCATTAAAAAACTTGTGAACTAGGTTGCACACGCGGCTTGCCAGATTACCTAGATTGTTGGCCAATTCAGCGTTAACTCGAGCAATTACCGATTCCCTTGAAAACTGCGCATCGTTGCCCAGTACAACCTCACGACAGAGGAAATATCTAAAGGCATCGGTACCGATTTCCGCTTGTAGATCGAGCGGCTTGACTACAGGCCCCTCTGATTTGCTCATCTTGCTTCCGGCACTTGAAAGCCACCATCCATGAGCAAAAATCGTCTTAGGAAGAGGTAACCCCAAAGCCATTAGCATGGTTGGCCAATACACAGCATGAGTGATCAGAATATCTTTACCAATAAGATGAACACACCCAGGCCAAAACTTTTCATAGCGCAGCTGTAACTCCGGCGATTGATGGTAACCGACGCCAGAAACATAATTTAAGAGAGCATCAAACCAGACATATGTAACAAAATTTTTATCAAAGGGTATTTCTATTCCCCAAGTAAGTCGACTCTTCGGGCGAGAAATACAAAGGTCTGCTAAAGGTTGGCGCAAGAAACCGAGTACTTCACTTCGTTTGCCTTCCGGTCTGATAAATTCAGGATGTTTGTTTATGTAATCGATCAGATCTTGCTGATACTTTGACATCCGGAAAAAATAATTCTTCTCTGAAATCTTCTGCACAGCTTTACCAGTAGGACTTTTACCGTCGACAATATCCTTGTCAGTGTAAAATATTTCCTCACTCTCACTGTACCAACCCTCATATGAGGCTTCATAAATTTCACCATCAGCCCAAAGTTTGTTTAGACTTTCCTGAACTATGCGAATATGGAACTCATCCGTGGTGCGAATGAAAAAATCGTAAGAGATATTCATCGTCTCCCAAATTTCGCGGAATCTGGAGACGAGTTGGTCACAGTGGGCTTTTACATCAAGACCTCTTTGCGCGGCTGCATTCTGAACCTTTTGGCCATGCTCATCCGTGCCAGTCAACATAAAAGCCGGCTCACCAAAGAGACGATGATAGCGTGCTAAAACGTCGGCGATGGTCGTGGTGTAAGCGTGCCCAATATGTGGGGTATCGTTCACATAGTAGATCGGTGTGGTGATGAAGAATGCCATAAGATAGTGAATATAGTATTCTCAATAGATATGTATACAGCCTCTACGGTTAGCGATTAGCGCTAAAACTTTAGCCACGCCGTACAAGCCTAATCACTTTTTCAGTAAAAGTGAGCCGCGAAGCAACCATCGTGAGCTTATAAGCCTTCGGTTTTAACGTTCCAATGGGTGAGCGAATGCTAGATCGCAATTGACACCGTCTAGAAGGGGCATCCCGCGGTCCCAGCGCTGCGTGTTCCCAGCTGGTCTCTGCACAGATAAGCTGCCAATCTAATACCGATGCTTCCAACCTCTTCCCGTTCGTTTTCATTGTTTACGATCTTTGGAATCCACGTCTCGTTGCACTGGTCGTGGTTTCTCGTCGCGGTGTATTCGATTCAGAGTCGCTCCGCTGAATACTCCTCGCTGACATGGAACGTCGCTGAGTATCTAGGATTATTCGCAATCGTACTGCTGCATGAGTTCGGACATGCGCTTGCTTGTCGCCAAACTGGGGGCCAAGCAAACGAGATCGTCCTGTGGCCACTTGGCGGCGTTGCATACGTCTCTCCGCCTCCGCGACCAGGCGCAACGCTGTGGAGCATCGCTGCTGGACCACTCGTGAACGTCGTACTAATTCCTGTGCTCCTTGGATTGGCAGTGATTACGCAAGACGGCGACTGGAATCCAAACCTACAGGCATGCCTACAAACTCTTTCAACGATAAATTTAGTTATGTTAATTTTTAATATCCTTCCGATCTATCCACTTGATGGAGGACAGATCCTTCGCTCGCTGCTCTGGTTTTTGATCGGACCAATCAAGAGCCTTGCGATAGCATCTGGGTTGGGCTTGCTCTGTGCGGCAGCGGCAGTGCTATGGGCGCTAACAACCGGATACATATGGCTTGCGATTATGGCTGTATTTTTGCTCGTTACAGCCGGGCGATCTTTTCAAATGGCAATAATCGCACATCGCTCGTATCGGTAGTGAAGTCTGCCTGACTCTGATAAAGTAAGACGATGAAGCGAATTTTAGATATCGGACAGTGCGATCACGACCACGGCTTACTAACAAAACTAGCGACAAAGGTGGATG
Organism: Bdellovibrionota bacterium; assembly: GCA_041739515.1. Taxonomy (GTDB): domain Bacteria; phylum Bdellovibrionota_C; class UBA2361; order UBA2361; family UBA2361; genus JBGSNS01. The sequence continues at coordinate 1,483 of JBGSNS010000100.1, read as the reverse complement.
CTCAGATAGTAAGAGCGTTCACCGCTAAAGATGCGCTTGAGAAGCTTGATACGGAGACGTTTGATCTAGTGTGGGTCAACAGAATGTTGGATGCGGATAACTCCTTCGGCATTGAGATAGTAAAGAAGCTCAAAAGTGATAATAAATTTTCACATCTTCCAGTGATGCTCATTTCCAACTTCGACGAGGCGCAAGCAGAGGCCCAAAAGCATGGTGCGCTTTCAGGGTTTGGCAAAGATCATCTTAACGAGCCAACGACTGAAGCTGCGATAAGGTCAGCTCTAAAGTAGATACTGCTTCACGGCGCGTAAGTTAAGGCTGGCGATAGCATGCAATTTACACAGGAGAACGCGGAGAATGACCGAGTTTATTTGGATTTCCTCCGTGTTCTACGTGAGCTCCTGTGTAAATTTTATAGGTCGCTTGAAGAACGGCTTAAAGTTTCTCCTAGATTCCTACTAAATTTAGCTTAACTAATGGCCGCGGAGACAACTTAGACTCCGTGATGTTAGATTCCTTGAAGCTTGTGGGATGCTCTATTAATTGCCCGGTTGTTGGGACTTATCTTCACCACACTGCTTGCTACCACCGCAACAACTCGAACATGTCGAAATATTGAACGGGCAGTAAGCAGGGCACCAGCCGGAAATCCCTGTGAATAGAGGAATGATTCCGATGTACCCGATCCAGTTTCCTGAGGTGATGCCCCAGGTCAGTAACGCAGCGCCGACTACGATCCGAATCATCCGGTCTATTCCACCAACATTCTTAGTCATAGGTCTCTCCAAAAAAAACATGTTCTTGGCCCTCTGGTAGCGGGGCTCGCTAGTCATCTTGCGCCCTATCGACTGGGGATTTCAACACAAATCTCACCATCACCGCCTTACCGCGCATGGCGATTGATATGTTTCCCGCCGCACCGTCCTCCGATAGACTTTCAGGCACTATGGATGATCAAAAAAGAGCAGTCGGGAGACTAATCGCAGCAGAGGTTAAACCTGGCATGATTTTAGGGATCGGGACCGGAACAACTGTAGACGCGGCGCTTTTCGAGCTAGGTGAGCGGTTAAAGACGGAACCGATGAAACTCTCTGGAATTGTCACTTCGATCGAAAGCGCTCTTGCGTGTGAGAAAATGGGGATTCAGGTGCTGTCAGCCCACAACACGATTACTCCGGACCTAGGATTTGACGGAGCCGATGAGGTCGACGCCTCGCGCACCGCCATTAAAGGCAAAGGGGGAGCTCTTCTACGAGAAAAGCTAGTAGCAGCGGCTTGTAAGCGGTTCGTCATTATCGTTGACCAGTCGAAGGTCGTCGACAAACTCGGCACTACAATGGCAGTTCCGGTGGAAATTCTCCCTGAAGGGTACGGGGTGGCGCTTCGAGGCTTACAGAAAATAGGAGCGACCAGCACGGAGCTTCGGGCTTGCACCGGGGGCAAACACGGACCGGTAATTACTGAGCGGGGAAATCTCATTATC
>JBGSNS010000227.1:0-20128 GCA_041739515.1 Bdellovibrionota bacterium | reverse complement strand
CAGCGTGTTCTTCCTCTCATCTATTAAAGAGCTCAGGGTTGGATTTCATGCCAAGTATCGAGACTTCTGTGAGCGCTGCAGAGAGTGCTACTTGCTTGCCTGTCGAGGAGCAAAGGATCTTGTCTGGCCCGACGGGGCGTTCGTGCCACCCATTTTACCGCTAGTGAATCCGCTGGCGGTGTTTGGATAGGGAATCTTTACCTAAAGATTCTTAGAAAAGTACCTCATCACGCAGTGGGGTCGGCAAGACCTGCGCCAAAACAGTAGGTGTTAAGCCAAATGACTTAACCGACTTAACCAATTCAATGGAAACCACGAAGTTAAGCTTGATAACTCTTAGATTCTGACCGCAAGGCGGGTCGAATCATCATTGGAAATTAGCAGTAGCGCAAAGATTCGCAGAAATGGAACTGATCTCTCACTCAGACTAAAAACTTGGGGTGGACAAGTTGCTGAGGACAAGTTCGCGGACAAGTTCGCCGACAAGTTCGCCTGGGACAAGTTCGCTTCGCTGGGCGCTTGTTATCGCGAGCAACTTACCAGTTATTGATTTTACTGGTGTTACTTGGTGTTGGCGTCCGCCCAAACGCCCTTTCCCAACATTGACTCTCGCATGTCGACTCGTAAGATTTATTCCCATTTTGATCCGTAATGCATCGACACGTAGCAAGACATGTTGCGTTGGCACACTGGGCCGCTGTTCCGCAGAGTGACATATCCCCGTAGCACCTATCTCCGGTAATCGTGCATCGGACGGTTCCCTTAGGACAAGGATCCAACAGAGTTAGCTGATTTTCAGAGGTCAAGTGTTGTTGAATGCTGATCTTTTCTTGGGGTGTAACTTGCTGACGCAAATCACGGGGTTCTGCTAGCACACTCTGCGCCAAGGCAAACATCAAAACAAATCCGAAATAAAATTTCATAGTTACTTTTCTCCCAAATTGAGACCTCAGAATAACGGGTGCCAAGACCCACCGCTAGTCGCGATAACGGTTTAAATCACCAGTTCGCAAGCCAACTGGATGCCTCAATTTACCAAAGCCACCACTGGCTTGCAAATCTGGTGGATTTGTTTGTTAATCAGCTCTTCCCCAATTTGCGCTCAACGACAACTATAAATAGAAATGCAGCCGATATTCCGACCACCTGCCAAAATGGCAAAAACAAAAGAACCAAGGAGTTAAGGGCGTCGATGTGAACAAAGAAGGCATCATAATAAAAAATACATCCTAATCCAAAACTAAGATAAGAGAGCACAAGGAAAATGCATCGCGCTCTCTGAGAACTGAACTTCTTGACGAGATGCGAGCTTAAAAAGACCGGCGATACGGCCACAAGTGCAAGCACAAGTCCAAAGATAACAGATCCAACGCCACCATATCGAACATTTGAATAAATCAGGTAGGCAGGAAAAACCAGAATGACGCCTATCCATGCGACCTTCAAATAATATTCTGTTGGAAATGCCTTCATTATTTGGATTAGCTGATTAACATAATACTCACCCGGCCTCCTCTCCCCCACCGGCAACTCCCACAGTTTAGGAAAACTATCGTTCTCTAAGCAATCGTTTCCAAAAATAAGCAGTAATTTGAAGCTAATACCCCAGGCCAGTTTCCTCCCCTCGATCGTGACTGCATGGGAAACTGCGAGGAAACTGGTAGGAAACTCACACTCGAGTTTCCTCCATCGAGGAAACTCGAGATCCGCACGGCTCTGCAATTTCAGTCAGCAAGTCGGTATTTTGCCAGAATTGAGCTCTCGGTAGCCTTAATCTCATCTCAAGCAGCGCTCCATGCGTCCGCGCGCGCCCCCTACCGCCTTCCCCCGTAATCATCTAAATCCTATCTATGGCGCTTGAAGCAGAGGTTAAGGGGTTTCAGACGCTCTTCACTCATATAGAGGAAGAGCTAGGCAAGGTACTATCCGGTTCTCAAGAGGTGGTGCGGCTAACGCTCGCTACCATCTTTGCCGGCGGGCACGTCCTTCTTGAGGGGGTTCCAGGCCTTGGAAAGACGTTACTGGTGAAATCAATCGCCACGGCGTTCGGTCTCGATTTTAAGCGAATCCAATTTACTCCTGACTTAATGCCCTCCGATATCACCGGCACTCAGGTGCTAACCGAGGGGGATAACGGCAGGCGAGCTTTTCAGTTTAAGCCAGGTCCGATTTTCGCTAACGTAGTGCTGGCGGATGAGATCAATCGCGCGACTCCCAAGACCCAAGCGGCGTTGCTGGAGGCGATGGAGGAGCGTCAGGTAACTGTCCTTGATCAAACTCACAAATTAGCGCAGCCGTTTTTCGTGCTTGCGACGCAAAACCCGATCGAGCTTGAGGGAACGTACCCGCTGCCAGAAGCGCAGCTCGACAGATTTTTGGTTAAGGTATTGGTGAAATCCCCCAATAGCCAGACGCTCAAGGAGATCTTGATGCGCACAACTGGCGCTAAGGTCGCATCGATAACAGCGCAGTTTCCAAGTCATGGCGCTGCGGCTGAGGTTGAACGCTGTAAGCAACTGGTGCGCGAAGTGGTAGTAGCGGAACCGTTGTTCGAAGCTATCGTTCGAATGATCGGCGCTGTTACTCCGGGCGGATTGTACGCAACTGAGCTAACTAAGAAATATGTTCGATGCGGACCAGGCCCCAGAGGAGCGCAGAGCTTGGTGCTATTAGCCAAGGTCTATGCGCTGCTGGATGGTCGGATAAACTTAGCGTTAGAGGATATTCGAGCCTGCGTCGTTCCGACTCTTCGGCATCGCTTGATTCTAAACTTTCAAGCGGAGGCCGACGGCGTCACGTCTGATAAGATTCTAGATCAAGTGAGAACCGCGAAGTAACGAATCACCATAATTGGCTTTAACGTGAATATTTGGTGCTCAGGGCATTGGATGAGTAAAGATGATTTTTAAGTGATGTTTGCTACAACTGATGAAAATGCTGACTAATTGATAGGATTCGACAATGAATGCGGCGGCTCGGGGCGCTATCGGATTAACTCCCGAGACGTTGCGCCAATTAGAGCTCATGAACCTCAAGGCGCGACGAGCTTTTCTCGGAACTCGTTCCGGAGGTCATCGCTCGTTGCGTCGTGGACATGGGATCGAGTTCTCTGATTATCGCGCATACGAACTCGGAGATAATCCGCGACATATCGATTGGGGGGTTTTTGGTAGAACGGATAAAGTAGTCGTTAAGCGGTTTCAGGAGGAACAAAATCTCGCTGTTCTCATCATCATCGATGGTTCGCGTTCGATGTTTCTCCCGGCGGAGGATGGCAAATGGCGGCGTGCTGTCGAAATAGCGTTGGCGCTTACGTACGTAGCGTTGCAGCAGCATGATTCGGTTTCGGTGTTGGTGCCGGGTAGTTACCGCTCTCCTCGTTTAACAACCGGCGCAAGTTTTCATCATCTAACGGAGGCCCTGAATAAGTTACAGCCAAGCGAATTAAAGACAATGACCGAACAGGCAGCCGCCGCTTCAGATTTAGCGAAGCATCCAGGGCTATGTGTCGTAATTTCCGACCTTCTTTTCGAGCCACAAGATGTCACAACAGCGCTCTATTCCCTAGCTGGGCGTGGATTGGATTGTCATGCTGTAAGGGTGCTTGGACCCTCAGATAGGGATCCGTTCGATGGCGCAAACGATGGCTTTATCGCACGTGACTCAGAGACGGAAATGCGCGTGTCGGTGTCGCCGAGCGGTTCCGCTGCGTATCGCGCAGCTTTCGACGCTCACACAAGAGATCTGGCGCGTGCGCTCGCGCAAACACGAACATCTTTCGGCACGATCGCAACGGACGCACCTCTTTCAGATGTATTGTTTAAAATACTTCCAACATTGGGAGTGTTGCAGTGATTTCACTTTCTCCCCTATGGGCCGGACTACTGCTTCCGGCTGCGCTGACTATCTGGTGGGTGTATCGCTCAGGGGATGTGTCCCGAGAGCGGATACTTGGGAGCATCATGTTGCTTGAGCGTGCGAAGCTCGTTTCACGTTCAGTTAAGTGGAGACCGCCGTGGAGAGCGCTAATCGAGGCTGCCTTAATACTCGCGCTAATCGTTGGTTTATTGGATTTGCGTCTACCAGCAGCCTCGCAACTTTACGTTGTGGCTATCGATAACGGTCCACGAATGGCTGCCACCGTAGGACCAAACAGTGCGGAAGTTCGTCTTTCGGTGGCGAAGGCCCAAGCGATTAGCGCCGTGTCGGCACTCGCCAGTAATGCACAAATCGTGGTTGCTACCTTAAACTCTTCCACCGAATTGTTATCCGTTGGTGATGCGCGTCTTAAAATTCAAAATATTGGGATTTATTATCCGGGCGGATCGATCGTTGATGTTGCCTCTCGAGCAAAAAGTTCATTAGGAGCAAAATCAGTTACGATCGTATCAGAAGGGGAATTTGCCCTGCCAAAACCTGAGTGGATCAATTGGATTTCAGTTTCAGATAAACCGCTTGATAATCTAGCCCTTACTGATTTTGATCCGGATTCGAAGGCGTTAGCAATTAAATCGTACAGCGATACTGAGTCTCAGTTTATTCTGACCGTATTGTCAGAAACAGGGGAAAACATCGCGCTGCGTAAGGGTACGATCGCTCCGTCCTCGGTGCGTAGAGTTAGCTTGAGTGATGTTCCCAATTTCCCCAAGGCGGGTTCGATTAATCTAAAAGCTGAAGGCGATGGCCTTATCATCGATAATTTTCTTTATTTTTCATCTGAGAATTCCTCTGGTTCTATCGTTGTTGACTCACCTCTAAGTTTGTCAGCGCTTGGATTCACCGAGCTTGCGCAGTTTAGGTTTATTGATCGTGCTTCCGCAGGGCGCAGACCGGCAAATCTAATTCATCGCGGTAGCACTACACCCAAAGAGTGTTCAGGACGACGGATCGTCGTTATGCCGCAAAGCGCTGAAACTAGCTCCAGAGCAGCGCCAGAGCCGGTTATCTGGTGGTCGGAGGGTGACGAGCTTTTGCGATACGCTAATTTATCATTACTCGCTGTGCCGGTTACAACTGCGCTCGATTTACCGGGAGCTACGCCGTTAATAAGCTCTAAATCCGGTTCACTTATGATTCGTAGCGTTAACGGCGAATGTGACACCGTCATGGTGGGGTTTGAACTTTTCCCGTTTTCATCATCCGGCAATAATACGATCAGTATTTTGACGCTTAATCTACTCTCCTGGTTATCAGATTCTAGTGGCGCTGGCGGATTGACGTGGCGCGCTCCCGCGCAGAGCCAAGTGGTGCGGGTATTTCCGGTTGATGGTACCGCTGTCGATTCCGCTGACCTGATTACGGAACCTGGACTCTACCGAATTACTAATCAATCGACCGGTTCAGCCGTCACGTCGTTGCGGGCTAGCTCATTGATCTCTCCAGTAGTGAGCGATTTGCGCAGGGTAACTGTGCATCGAGCTCCGCTCGAGAGCGATTCAGCTGTTAAAGATAAAAATTCGAGTAGCGCAGCGAAGTCTACATCTGACGTGTTGTTATGGATCGTTTACGCAGCGCTCTTACTGCTTATCCTCGATGTTGTATTGTTCATGCTTAATCTCGGGCGTGCGACCCGTAGCACGGGGGTAGCAAAATGATTTCGTTGCTCAACCCGATTTTTGCTCTGGGAGGCGCAGGACTTGGCGTCTGTATTTTGCTCATCATCTATTTACGGCAAAGGCGAATCACAGTCGATGTGATTAGAGCTGCGCTTGTTAGCGCATTCTTAGGACTGGCGTTGTCACATCCTGGGATATCCGATAAGCGTTCTGAGGATTCATCACGACTAACGGCGCTTATCGATGTCTCGAAGAGTTTTGGTGAAAACGCGATGGTCGACGACGTTATCGCTAAACTTCCTCCGGGCACGCGTTGTGTCGCGTTTGATGAAACGGCGCGTGATGTTGAGTGCAACGCTAGAGCAGTAGCGTCCTCGAAGACTCAAGCTACTAAAACATCGCTTATATCAGCTCTTTCAATGGCGCATGGCGAAGTCGTTTTGCTTAGCGATGCACGGGAGAATCTTGGGTCAGCTGAAGCAATGCTCGGTGCGAATAGAGACAAAGTCACCGTCTATCCGATCGTTACTGAAATCGAGCAACCGCCGGTGCGAATTGCGCAGGTTACTTATCCTCCATTTATCCGTGCGTTGCAGAAATTTTCTATCGGGATCGCGGTTTCCGATGTATCGCGTCCTATAGCATCCGAACACGGATTGGTTGTCACGGTTAAACGTGCAACTGATCCGACGGCGGTTGTCCAGAAACACATCGATGGAGTTATGTCGGAGAATTCCACTGCCTTAACGACTGCGAAGATCGATTTCGATTTCGTTCCGGCTCAGAATTTTAAGGGTTTAGAAGAATTCACAGTCACGGTTTCCGATAAAGATGGAAAAGAGATCGACTCCAAGATAATCTTAATCGGATCTAATTCAGAAAAGAATGTGCTAGTTGTTTCTAGTCAAGAAGCACTCGCTACCCCATTGATCGAAACCCTTCGAGAACAAGGATTTAACGTAGTCCCATCCTCGAACGGCGCAGTTGCGGAGCTCGCAAATTTTCGGGCTGTAATCCTAATTAATACAGCGCGAGCTGATTTGGCTTCAGGTTTTGAGAATCGAGTCGCAACTTATGTAAAGAGCGGAGGCACGCTGATTACGACCGGTGGCCCACGTAGCTTTGTTCCCGGAGGTTACAAAGGGTCCATTATCGGTGATTTACTGCCGGTAAATTTACTTCCACCTGAAACAGTTCAGAAACGATTATCTGTGGCGGTCGCACTCGTGCTTGATAAATCAGGCAGCATGGCTCAAGGAGAGAAGCTCGACGGTGCAAAGGGCGCTGCTCGTGAAGTGGTTCAGAATCTAAAAGACGAAGACAGCATCGCTATTATCGGATTTGATGACGCGCCGTTTGTGGTGCTGCGTGCCTCGCAAGTGGGCCAAGTTCGCGGCATTGCAGCCGAGCGGATTGGTAGATTGTTCCCAGCCGGGCGGACGAATTTGATTCCGGCTCTCGATGAAGCGCGCCGCATGTTGGTGAAGATCGATGCCGGTCGCAAGCACGTGATCGTGATGACAGATGGAAGGTTACCGGATGAAGGGCAGTTTTACTTCGAGCTTTTGCGCGATATGCGACTAGCAGGAATTACCGCTTCGACTGTGCTGCTTGGTGGTGAAAACGATTTTTCATTTCTTAAGCAGATGGCAGAGGTAGGCGGTGGCGGATTTTATCAAACATCTGATCCACGGTTGCTTCCTAGAATTTTCTTGCAGGATATTAAAGTTTCCGTTGATGCACCCACTCCTCCAGGTACGTACCAGGTCCGAGAATTAAAGCCGCTTTCAGTGCGTCTCGGTACTTATCCGGAGTTAACAGCCGTATCTCCAGCAGCTGTAAAACCTAATGCATCCCTCGAATTGGCTGTTTTAGACGGTGGGGATCGCGGACTTCCAAACATGCCGTTGCTCGCTTCATGGTCTGTGTCAAACGGACGATCGCTAGCGTTTATGGCGGATATGGTCGGCCAGCAGAGCGTTGCATGGTTTCGCTGGAGCAAGCTCGGTGAGTTTTGGCGCCAGATAATTTCGCAAGAATCTGGCCCAAAGGACGGCGCTTCCTCTGATCGCAAGGAACCAAGTATCGAGTTCACGGTCGAGCAACGTGGAGAATATGCGGCGCTTAATGTCACCGTCTACGACGCACCATCGAAGTCTGCTCTAGAGTGGCGGGTTGCCAATCCGGATGGCACAGATGTTGGATTTAAACAATTTACAGAAGTATTCCCCGGTCGATATCGAGCGATAATTAAAACTTTGCAATCAGGAAAGTATACTGTACGAGCTGCGGATTGGTTGCCGCCGTTTGGTTTCGCGGTGCGAGAAGCTGACTTTGTAGATTCCGCTTCAGAGACAACTGATATTGCGCACCTACGTAGGCTTGCTGCGATGACGGGAGGAGTCTTATTCGATGCGAATGATTTAAGTGGGCTTTCGAAAATCTCGATGACACGAAAATCGCTTGATGAGCGCACGGATTATACTTGGCTTGCATGCTTGTTGGCGTTTGTTTGTCAGTTGGTCGGAATGTTGTTCAGAAGTGCCAAGTAGTAAATTCTGGTACCGCGAGGCATCGCCTCACAGTCTCTACAACTATATTGTAGATTCAGAGTTATCCAGCAATGAGAGCTGAATTCGCAGCCCGACTAACTTGGTTTGAAAATACAGAGAGAAAGTATGCGCAAGATTGCGAGGCCGCAAGATTGCGAGGCAACGCCTCGCGTTCCCAGCTATCGCATTCCTGCCAGAAACTCTATCTGATGGTTAAAATTCTGAGCTTCTTCAAGCTTTCCAAGTTCCACCAACCAAAGAGAGAGCTTTCTTAGTACAGCGATATTCCTAGCGTAGACCGCGAGTGAAGCTGTACCGAGGTCAATCGCGCGTTGTTTCTCTCCGCTGCTCCATGCTCGTTCAGCTTCAGCAAAAATCTGCTTCGCCTTGTCGTGTTCCGCGATCAACTCTACGTTTTTGTTTGAGTGAATAATGACGCCGTATCCATCCTCTCGGTAAAACCGCTCATCGTCCCGCTCTAGTGTTGAGGATGGCCAACGCTCATTGAATGCCTCGTTGCCCATCTTCGGAATCAATGCCGCATCGGTGTGTCTGAACGTTGCGCCACCGTGATGCCACACTTCGGCCCTGGGGGTATAAAGAACACGTTTGCCCGCAGCGCGCGCTTTGAGGCACAGATCGATGTCTTCAAGTCCGGCGATCGAAAACATGCCGAGATCAAAGAAATCTTTGCGACGCATCATTAAGCACGCACCTAGTAACGCTTGAAACTCTCTGGGTTTACAGACCGGAGGAAACGTTGCGGGGCGCTCGCAATAGATCGGAAAATAACCTCCGAGCTGCTGATTAAACGAATACCCGATGTGGTTTATAGTTTGGGTGTCCGGAAACAGAAGTTTTGGGCCTACGATGGCTACGTCAGGGAGTTGGAGAGCCGCGTAAAGCGCCTCAAGCCAACCGGTCTGAGGGACTGTATCGTTGTTGAGAAAAACCAAAATTTCGCCGGAGCTTCGCTCAGCACCGACGTTTGAAGCTTCATTAAACCCACGATTTTCATCGAATCGAATATAAGTGAGTTTGGCGTTCTCCCACACGCCCCCCACAACACTTTTAAGCTTACCCGGAGTAGCATCCGTCGAACCGTTATCGACTACGACGATTTCGTGTGGCGTCGCTCCCGAGCTTACAGGAATCGTCCTAGCCAACGCTTGCAAACACGGCTCTGTGAAGGCCCATTGGTTAAATACCGGAATTATTATCGAAATTGCCGGCATCGTCGTTGAAGAGGTGGTTTCGGTAGTCGTCATTATATGAATTACGCCGATAGCTTGCATTTAATGCACAATATCCGATACCCTCCATTCCTCATTAGGTTAAGGGTCCTTTCATGAAACGTACATATCAACCAAGTAAAAAGAGCAAGCATACTAGCCACGGCTTCCGTAAACGATCTCGTACTAAAGGTGGTAGAAAGGTCCTTAATGCTCGTCGTGCACGCGGCCGCCGTAAGTTGGCAGCTACTACTCGACGCAAGGGGCATTACCGTTAGGAAGTCGGGGATGCATGACTGGTAAGTCTTTTGCCGCTAAGTCTTTTCCTACTAAATCTTTTCCTCCAGCCGCTCGAATCTTAAAAACCTCTGAATACGATTACGTAAAAAACGAAGGTACTAGAGCCTACGGCCAGTGGTTGATGGTGTCGTATGCTCCTGCCAGAACTCGTTTAAGATCCTCGCCTAAAAAACCTACCCAGACGAAACCCATCGCTTCGGTTGCCCTGAGGTCGCGGCTCGGGATTGCCGTAACTAAGAAGGTTTCTCCTCGAGCAGTTGACCGCAATCAATTTAAGCGAGCTATTAAGGAAGCGTTCCGTTTGATATCCGCCGATATAACCTCGTCGATAGATATAGTTGTCGTTGCACGCAGGGATGTTACAACTGCAAGCACAGCGAAATTACGTTCCGAGTTCGTGTCCCTCCTAAAGCAGGAGGGGCTTTTAGATTAGTTTATAAAGCTGCGTTTGTAGTAATCGCTCTGGAAAGATTTGATTGTGAGAGATATCGCGAAATTTATGCACAGCTGCTGGAGGGTTTTGGGACGCCCGTGGTTCGCTGGAAGCTGTCGTTTTCATCCAGGGTGCTCCGATTACGCTCTAGAGGCCGTTGAACGCTTCGGATTCTTTCACGGTTCAGTGTTGGCGATAAAGAGAATTTTGCGATGTCAGCCCTATGCGCAATGCGGAATCGATCCCGTGCCAAGTCGACGACCCGAGCGTAAAGTGTTAGCGGATTAATTGCGCAGATGCTGTCCTTTTCCTGATAAGTCGGTATTTTACGGCGACGCCTAAGAGGCGGCTTTTACTGAATTGGGGTAAAGTTACCCAGCAGCTATAGAAACAGACGAAAAATGGATGAAAAACGAACCGGCCTGGCAGTATTAGTATCGATCTGCGCAATCCTGATTTACTCAGAACTAGTAATGGACCCCTACATCAAGCAGGGAGCAGACGCACGCGTTGCTGCCGCTGCTGTGTCGGCTGCCAAGACGGCCGCTGAGGATCAGACTAACCCAGGCGGAGTCGCTCTGAAAGAAATGACCAGCGCTACCGCTCTCCCCGGGACTGCCGCATCCTCTGCAGCCCCCTCGTTAGCTGTGATTGGTGCAAGCGGAGACGTAGTCATTGAGAACTATTCCGTCATCGCAAAAATCTCGTTACTTGGCGGAAGGTTAAGTTCGTATCAACTTAAATCTTTTCAAAAAGATTTCGGAACTCCCGAGCTAGTCGATATGGTTTCTGCGATAGAGGGTTCGCCTTTGCCGCTCGGCGTTATCGTTGGAAAGGCTACAGACGCATCAGTATTATATTCCGCGCAATTGTCAGCCGATGGACGCGGGGTTGTGCTTACCGGTGAAGATTCCTCCAACGGATTAAAGTTTAAAAAATCGATCGCGCTCGCACCTGAAGGATTTCTATCCGCAGTTGACGTCGAGGTCACCGGAACGGATGCACCGGTCAGCGTAGAGTGGAATCACTTTGTATCCGCGACGGACAGCCACGCCCAGCTTAACCCAGTTAGTTTTAATACGATGTCGAGTGACGATAAACTAACGAATACGTTGGCTGGCTCCCTTGAGACTGCGAGTGAACGGATCTTATCACCGCGCTGGATCGGGTTTGGAGATCGGTATTTCTTAGCGACACTTATTCCAAACGGGAAATCGACTTCTAGATTCGCAGATCAGATTACGGAACAGCGTAAGGATGACTCTCATCTGTTTTCAATACGGATTGGGGATCTAAGTAATCGACTATCAGTCAAACTGTACGGCGGCCCTAAGAAAGCTGAAGTTCTTGCGGAAGCGCAGCCGGGGTTAGAGCGCACTATCGATCTCGGTTGGTTTTCATTCTTAGCGTTTCCGCTACTTGGAGGATTAAAAATTCTGTATGCGCTAACGCATAATTGGGGGTTGGCGATCGTGGCGTTGACCTTAGTGCTAAAGGCACTGTTCTTGCCGTTAACGAAGGCAAGCTTTGGTTCAATGAAGGCGATGCAAGCGTTGCAGCCTGAGATGAAGGAGATGCGGGAGCGGATAAAAGAGCCCGCTGTTTTGAATCAGGAGATGCTTAAGCTTTATCAGAAGCATAAGGTTAATCCTATGGGCGGCTGTTTGCCGATCTTGCTTCAGGTTCCAGTATTTATCGGTTTGTATAACGTCCTATTGAATGCAATCGAGTTGCGACACGCACCGTTTGCATTGTGGATTCAAGATCTCTCAAGTCCAGAGGCGCTATTCGTAGCGGGAATTCCGGTGCCGCTCATGGTTTTGATCTTGGGCGTCAGCATGTTCTTTCAACAGTACTATACTCCTAGCGCCGGACTCGATCCGGTGCAGCGTAAGGTAATGTTGTACATGCCGCTGGTGCTGACTGGCAGCTTCTTGATTTATCCGCTTCCGGCAGGGCTCGTTCTTTACTGGGTAGTGAATAATACGATCTCGATCGTGCAACAGATCTTTCTTAAGACGGAGCGAAGGCTTAATCCGTATCAAGCTACCGCTATAGCGGGAGGTTTGATGTTTCTCTTTGCGGTGCTGCTTACAAAGATATAGTGGCATTCGGCTTAGAGATACAACGGCAATGAGATTGTTCTGATGGTGATCGTCTAAAGGCTGTGAATGGCTAAACGAAACCCGCAAAACCAAGGTCGAAGCGTGACGATCGCTGCACTTGCTACCGCACCTGCACCAGCCGGAGTCGCAATAGTGAGAGTCAGTGGAGATCGAGCAAAAGATGCTCTGCGGTCAGTATTTCGAGCCAACAAAGATCCGATTCAACATCCGCGACTCTTGGTCTTCGGGGATGTTGTGGACTTTCATTCTAAATCGATAATCGATCGAGCGTTAGTGGTGTATATGCCTGGCCCGCATAGCTACACGGGCGAGGACACAGTTGAGTTTCAGTTCCACGGCTCGCCGCTACTAGTTCAAAAAGTATTGAGGTCTCTATTTAGTTTTGGGGTAGTTGCAGCGGAGCCCGGGGAGTTTACGAAGCGGGCGTTTCTGAATGGAAAGCTTGATTTGCTGCAAGCTGAGGCAATCGCGGATCTCATCAACGCGTCAAGTGACGAAGCGTTAGTTCTGGCTGGTGAGCAGCTTAAGGGGAGGATGAGTAGGCTGATAGATCAGATCGCCGAGCCTTTGCGTGATCTTTTAGCTGAAACTGAAGCATCTTTAGATTTCTCAGACGATGGAGTTGATCCGAAGGGAGTAGAAAAAACTAGATTTGAGCTTTCCCGTGCTCACCAGCAGATAAGTGACCTGCTGAAAACGTACGATTTCGGGCATCGGGTGCGTGATGGGTTGCGAGTCTTGCTGTACGGTCGACCTAACGCAGGGAAATCCTCGCTTTTAAATCTGTTTGTCGGAAATCGTCGAGCGATCGTTAGTCATCACCCAGGTACAACCCGCGATCTCATCGAAGAGTCAGTAAGTATAAGCGGCTATCGATTGGTATTCAGTGATGTGGCTGGGGTGCGCGAATCCGATGATGATGTAGAGCGTCAGGGAGTGGAGCTCGCACGCGCACGAGTGGCTGTAAGTCACGTAGTGTTGTTGATCGTGGATGCAACTGATCCAAGCGACTACCGAGAGCTGCTGGCCGAGCTTAATGAACAGAAAGCGAATGTGTGGCTGATAGTAAATAAGATTGATGCTTGTCCGAGCGCGTTCGCTGATTTTGGTGAGGCGCAGCCCCAAGTATCTCGGATGTTCTTTGTTTCGGCTTTGACGGGCGCTGGCTTTGAGCCGGTACGAGATGCGCTAATAGCCGAGATTTCACGACTTCGTGGCGGCGTTTCGGAAGGAGGTGAGTCGAGCAGTGCAGTAACTAACGAACGTCAACGAATTTGTCTTGTGCGAGCTGAGGAGCATATCTCCGATGCTCTCAAAAAAGCGGGTACTATTGGCGATGAAATTATAGCGCATCATATTCGACTTGCGTTGGTCGCGTTAGAAGAGCTGGTAGGAAAAACTTATACGGATGATCTTTTGGGTCGGATATTTTCAAAGTTTTGTATTGGGAAGTAAGTCCCTGGGAACGCGAGGCGTTGCCTCGCAGTCTAAACAGCGCCTTTGCAGTTACAGATTTATCTAAATAACGACCCCGAGCCTAAACTCTTAGCGATAATGGTTTAAAAAAGTTTCCGCAAAGTACCACGCTAGACTGCGAGGCAACGCCTCGCGGTCCCAGCGTCCCTTTGGTCCGAGGGATTTTATCTAGTGAAAACCCCTAGTTCAACAAATCTACTGAAGCACTTTCGGCCCTGAAATGGACTATGGGGAAAGGGCAACCTATAGTGGGCGAACCTTTGAAACAATTTCCAACTGGTTTATAAGGTACAGGATCATGGAGAATACCGAGAAAAATTTCTTTGAAAAATTCGGGCTAGAAGTTTCCCATGGCGAAGTTGAGGTCGGTAAGACCTATCCTATTTACGGTATGATCACCAAAATCCTAACCGCAGAGGTTGGTAACGTAGTCGTCGAGTTAAATTTCAATATCGAAGCTAAAATGACGATCCCAGATGCTGCAAAGATTGAGCTTCTTAAGGAGCGCGCATTCGAGCCTGGTATATTTGTGTCTACTGTCATAACCAAGGAGCCGGGAGTTAAGGTCGATTGTAGTACTGTAGTATTCGGTAAGAAGGCTCAATATTCGGCCTAGAATTTGTAGAAGATAACCCCTCATAAAAGTCCCCCTCGAGGGGACTTTTTTTGGCGTTGCTCATTGGTAAATGAGTTACGCATTAATCCCTACGGACTACCTAATCTATGGACAACCTGCTACGGTTCTAAGGTTGCTGTATGTCTGAACAATCGAACACCCCAATTGATGATTCCTCTTCTAAAGATTGGTTGTGGTCTCCTGCAGATATATGGGCTGGAACCAAGAGCCTTGTCTCGTTCGTTTTGATTATCCTTTTTCTTAGAGGAACCGTAGTCGAGGCGTTTAAGATCCCATCGGGTTCGATGATTCCTACGTTACGGATCGGGGATCATTTGTTGGTTAGTAAGTTTAGCTACGGTCTGCGACTCTTAGGATTTACTAACTCACAGTTTCTTTGGTCATCTCCGCGTCGGGGCGATATCGTCGTATTTACAAGACCAGATGACGAAACTACGCTGGAAGATGAATCCGGGATCAACCTGATTAAGCGGGTAGTTGGGTTGCCTGGTGAGACGGTTGAGGTTCGCAATACTACTGTGTTTATCAACAACGAACGACTAGACGAACCGTACGCAGTCTGGGACGAGGGCGGGATCCGTGAGGGGAACTTTGGTCCTGAGCGAGTTCCCGAGGGAAGTATTCTGCTTTTGGGAGATAATCGTGATCATTCTAAAGATTCTAGATTTTGGCAAAATCCATTTGTAGATGAGCATCGCATTAAGGGACGAGCACTTATCGTTTATTGGTCGTTCGATTCTTATTCGCGAATTGGAAATATTATTCGCTAGTTCATGAGCGTTTTTAATGAACGATCCAACCTACTTTCAGCTTACTAATGCAGCGATCGTCGAGGTATCCGGTCGACATGCGACCAGGTATCTCAACAACCGCCTCACTAACGACGTGTCGCGACTTGGCCCGATCGCTGCTCAGTCTGGTAGCGCTACTGTTCGTGCGGGGGCTTTGAGCGCACAAGGAAAATTAGAGGGGCTTTTTACTATTCTTGTAACCGCTGCTGACCCCGGCAAGTTCACGCTAGTATGTGATGCTGGCAAGGATGATGCGGATTTTTTAGCGGCTCTTTCTCGCTACAAAGTGGCTGATGATGTTCAGTTTGCTATTCGAGACGATCTAAAACTCATTCATACCGATGCAGGTGCAGATTCAGATTCTATCGTTGCAACCTGGGATAGAAATAGGGGACTAAAAGGAGGTCGTGATGTGTTGGTCTCAGTAGACTACTTACCGCACGGCACACAGCTAGGTGACGCGACCGTGACTAAACTTCGGCTGTTAACAGGAGAGCCTCAATTCGGAATAGATTTTGAGTCGGATGCTCTATTGGCTGAAATCGGTCTCGTAGATTCGATCTCATTTACCAAGGGATGTTACGTAGGGCAGGAGGTAGTTGCTCGCATCGATGCTCTCGGTAAACCTCCAAGACTGCTCCTGCGCGGCTCGATTACCGGCGCTGAGCCGCTGTCGGACTACTCGGTTACGATTACGGATCCATCGCCAGGAGGTCGCAAGCGAACGATCGGCGAGATTACTACCGCGCTTTCTGATAAAGATCATGTGTTGTGCTTTGCGATGCTGCGTAACGACGAAGCATTGTTAAAGAGTGACCAGCTGCGGGTCGATTGGAGAGGTTTAACGATTAAGTGAGCTTCATTGTTGATTTTTCTAGCTCACCTTTCTAGTCCGCCTTCGATCTGTTAAACGGTGGAGCATGGATTCAGCTGCATCTGGTGGTTTGAGCTCGAAAGAGAAGGGAGAGTTTATCGACTTTCTGGTCGACGCGGGTGCACTTCAATTCGGGGATTTTACCACCAAGTCTGGGCGCAAGACCCCGTACTTCGTCAATACGGGCCGGTTTGATGACGGACATAAAATCGGAGCTTTGGGAAAGTGGTATGCCAAAGGAGTTGCAGCGCTTCAATCCCCTGTAGATACGATCTTTGGACCAGCCTACAAAGGGATTCCGTTGGCAGTAGCCACGGCTGTAGCACTTGCTGAGAGTTCGCGAACTACTATCGGATACACCTTTAATCGCAAAGAAGTTAAGGCGCATGGGGACGGGGGGTTATTCGTTGGATTTCCACTGAATAGCGGCACGAGGGTTGCGCTGGTGGAGGATGTTATCACCGCTGGTACAACGATGCGTGAAGTGTTGCCCATGCTGCGCTCGTTAGGTGTTTCTGTGGTCGCGGTTTTTGTTGCAGTTGATCGAATGGAGCGGGGACAAGATCCATCTGGTGAACTGACTTCGATTTCCGCAGTAGATCAGGTGCGTCGCGATTTCTCTGTAGATGTGCGTCCGTTGATTACTCTTTTGGATATTATCGAGTACGTAAAACTTAAATCTAACCTAACTAATCTGCTTCCAGCGATCGAACAGTATAGGGCACAGTATGGGGTCTAGTTCTTCAGTAGAATCAGTTTCTCCGGACCTAGTCCTCGATCAACAGGCGCGAGAAATCTTTTCAACGACCATGAGTCCGTACTGTCCTGGACTTTTGATTTCCGACTGCCCAAGCGGCAAGGCGAGCGAGCTTAAAGTTGAAATTAGAGAGTGGCTTCAGTCCGGTAAAAATACCGAACAGGTTCGCACTGAACTTCAGCAGCGTTATAAGTCTAACTTGGATGCGCGCCCGCCAACGGAAGGATTCGGGGCGTTGATGTGGGTTGTGCCAGCGCTACTGCTATTTGTTGGTGCTCTTATTATCGCTCGGTGGTTGCGTGCACAGGTTCAGGCTGGGAAGTAGTTCTCCAGATATACTATTACTCCTTTATGAGCTTGCGAGTAGTTTGATTACCTGTGAATGCACCTGCGGCACTGCTGATACTACCGATTTCATACCGACAGTAAAAGGCGCACCTTGATGGTCAGTCACCAAGCAACCGGCTTCGCTGGCGATCAATATCCCACACAGTTGGCTCTCTAAGGAATTTTCATGCGCAACGATTGCCTCGATGCCGCCGCTGGCTAGTAAACACCAATCGAGCGCCGGAGCCCACATCGTGAATGTTCTACGAGTGTGTCCACGCAGGGTAAACTCAATAGCACGGGAGCGTCGCTCGATCGGATCTAGCTCGGATCGCGGGAGTCCTCGGATAAACGAAACAGAACTATCTCTTAAAGCCCGAGTCGAGATTGGACCGATCGGACGATCGTTTAAAAAAGCACCCTTTCCCTTGCTCGCACTAAAGAGTTGATTAGTGATCGGGTTATATACAACCCCTAGGACTGGGACACCTTGAAACGACAAAGATAATGAAACGGAGAAATACGCTATCCCAGCGTGGTAGTTGCTCGTTCCGTCGAGCGGATCAATGTACCATCGATAGTCGCTTGTTGATGGCCCAATTGGTTCGCGATTCTCGACCTGTAGTTGATGATCCGTTGCTATAGTCTGAAGTCTCTCTACGATGACGCGTTCGCTGAATTTCTCATCTGGAAGCGAGATATCCGTCTCGCTCTTAAACACTGCTATCTTAAACGCATTGAAGTTTCTGCGAAGAATTCCACCAGCCTCGATCGCAGCTTCCTTAGCAATCTGCAGATAAAACGGAAGTTCACTATCTAGCATTAGTGCGATGAGTTTGTTGTCCGGAAGTTTGTCGTCGGCCATGCTCGTTTCTGCGTTTACGCTACTCCGAGTAGTGTATGGAATTCATGGCGACCTGAGAAGAGCTAATAAAATCGACGTCTTTCTTACCCGGTCTCACTAATTAATAGATGCGACTACTGGGGAACTCTCCGCAACCACAGTGGCGACGTCCTGAAACATCTGCTTAATCGCATCGCTGTCCGTACCTTGAAAAAATCCGCGAATCTCACCTGTTCGGTCGACTAGCACGATTCTGGTCGTATGCATCGAGACATCCTCGGGAGAGATTAGCTTAAATCCTCCTTCTATTAGCGTGCGAATACTCTCCGGTGTTCCCGTGAGAAAGTCCCAGTCTCCAGGTTTTGCTCCGTAGCGTGCGCCGTATTCCGCGAGACGCTCCGGCGTATCTCGATTTGGATCAACTGTGACCGACAAGATTCGGAGATGATCTTTTACGGCCGGATTGGCCTTTAAGCGCCGTAGGTCAGAGTTGATAAGTGGGCATGGGCCCGGGCAGGAAGCGAAGAAAAAATTCATTAGCCAGACTTTTCCTGCCAAAGACTCAGATGACAACGTCGAACCATCTGTAGCCGTTAGAGAGAAGGTGGGAGCTTTGCCAAAAGTATCAGGAGACGGATTTGCGGGGGCTTCATTAAAAAATCGAAAACTAAGAAGTGCTACCAGAAACAATACTAATGCCGGAAGCAGAATCCCCATTCTTGACGATTTAACTCGCGATGCCATTGATTATGCTCCGCGGATGTCGACCGCTATTAACGTTAAAATAATCGGAAGGTAAAGCAGCGAACCACGCAGTAAATTCTTCGCCGTATGATAATTCTGTTGATGCGCAAATCGCCACGCTGGGACTGCCAAGAAAAGTGTTGATAGAAGAGCTACGGCTATGTACGGGACTCCAACCCAGCCAACGAATGCTGGATACATCGAGACCAACAACAGCAACGCGGTAAATAAAATGATTTGTCGTACGGTAGCTTTACCGTTCGGATCGATCACCGGTAACATCTTCATACCGCCACGCGCGTAGTCTTCCTTGTACATCCAGGCGATTGCGTAGAAGTGCGGGTGTTGCCATAAAAATACGATCGCAAATAATAACCATCCAGCCACTCCGGTTTCACCTGTGACCGCGGTGTATCCACCTAAGGCTGGCAATGCTCCAGGGATCGCGCCAACTACCGTATTGAGCCAGGTTATGCGTTTAAGTGGAGTGTAGACGCACACATAAAGAAACGCCGTCATTAACGCCAAAAATGCTGTGACAAGATTTACAGCCCACCACAAAAATAACACCGGAACAAAAACTAGTATGACACCCATTGCAAGCGCTTCAGCGACCGGAATGGTTCCGGTGGGAATAGCGCGTCCCATTGTACGTTTCATTAATGCATCAGTATCACGCTCAATAACTTGATTTAGAACGCTTGCGCCCGATGCAGAAAGCGTCACCCCGAGCAGCATCGGCCAGAGCGTGTTGGCGGTAATCCCAGTGAACCGTTCAGCGAGTAAATATCCAAGCGCCGCCGTGACGACCACGAGTGCAACTACACGTGGTTTGTCGCCAAAAAGGTAAAGAGAAAGGCGCTTGTTCATAGGGAGAGAGGATCGCTTGAGTGGTGATAGAGGTCAAATGTAGAAATTATGGAATCTGAGAAGCTAGCCTTTAAGTAATTTTGCTTAAATCTAGGAGAAACTGGGATTTTTGGTGGCAACTACTTTTACGCGCGCTGAACTCTCAATGGGCTAGGACTTCGGTCGATATTCTACTTTGAAGTTTAGAGGAGATCCCATATATGAAAGCCCCCCTATTGATGACGAGCTTTATTTTTTGTTGCTCGACGATCGCGTTTGCTGAGTGCCCTGAGGGCCAGGTTGAAAAAGCCTTTCAGGACGGCGCATCAGTTTCTTATCAGTGCCTAGAGCCTGGGGCAGCCATGATTGACGATAGCGATGTCCAGTTCGGCGGTGAAGGCGAAGAGAACGGTTCCGGTGGAGCTGAGCCGCAGGAGGAATAGAAGAGGATCCTACTCGTGGACTTAGAATCCAGGTAGGACCTTGGATCTTGGACCGCGGACCGCTGGTCACTACTGTCCGGTAGAAAGTGGCCATAAATCGAGCTGTTTTTGAGTATTTTTCACTGAATCGGCTGGACTCTGTATATCGAACTCTGAAAGCGCCTGTTTTAATGGGGTTTTTGCGAAAG
>JBGSNS010000222.1:0-14911 GCA_041739515.1 Bdellovibrionota bacterium | reverse complement strand
GATGTGTTGCTTGTAAGTGGCACGACTTGCACTCGGTTTAAATGTCGATTCGCAGCGTCATTGCTAACGATAACAGCAGGACGCTTCTTGTGAATCTCTCCACCGATTGCTGATTCGAAGTTGACCCACCACACATCACCGCGATTCATCTTTGACATCTCCGGTATGAGCTTCGATCCAGTCGAATGCCTCGCGTTCTCGTGCGGCATCTTGCGACATTTCTCTATAGGCATCTTGTAAGGCTTTATCGATCACGTGGGGGCGTAGGAGAGTCTCGATAAACTCACTAATATTTCCGCGTCCGATCACTTTGTGCAGTCCGTTGTAAACTGACTCGTCGATTGAAATGGTTAATTTCTTTTGCATCATATAAGCATACGTATAATATACGTCGTATGCACGTATAAAGTGTTAACATTTCAATATAGGTAGCTATATCAAATAGATATCTAATGATTGGACGGTATCTTATCGCTCAAATGGGAAAGAAGTTGTGTGCCTCAGGTAGTATTTTGGATGGGAACAGTCTGGGACCGCGGACCGCTGGTCCGCTTGATCTAACTCAACCATGCGATCGTGCGGACCAGCGGTCCGCGGTCCCAAAGTCCAGGTGTCGTGATGCCTTAATCAACCAGTCTCAGCAGCTCGGCACGTTCGATTTTGAGTTTGGTGCCGACCATCTCGCCGGAGATTTCTAGCCGCAACTCTTTAAGATTTTCGGTGCGATGCCAGTTTAAATTGCTGCCGAGTGGAATAAGCAAAGTTCCAGCCTTGACGTCGAACTGCAAGCCGGAGCCGCGAATGAAGGTTGATTGATCGCCATGCCAGAGTAGCTCTCCTTTTAATTTCGAGTTAGGCGGACCTCGGCGACCGATTTGCAAGAGTAGATAGTCTGGTCGCTCGCTGGTACCGAAGCTCGGTATAGAAAACGTAAACCGCGGCGACCCTGAGCGTAGTTCATACCAATCGCTTTCTCGACGCAAAAGCCCTGACTCCGGAGGGGTCAGCGATAACGTTGCGCGAGATTCGAAACGATCTGAAAGCCTCTCAAAATTACGCCCCCACGCGATGGGAAGCTTTGCTAGATCGGATTTCGAAATAGTAGGTAGTACCTCAGCTATTTTCTCTTCTAGCTTCGACTGTAAAAGTCGGTCCGGTCTTACGAGAAATTGTAACCCATCTGCGCTTTCGTATCGGTATCCCCGCTCGATAAACCAGCGTAACAGCCGATATGATCTAATACTAGCAGGGGAGTCATCGAATCGTATCGACGGGCCGACCCACACCACCGGCGGATTCTCGCGCGCCAGCCTATCTAAAATTCGACTTTGAATTTTACCGTTGGCTGCCAAATAATCCGCTGAATACGGAGACGGAACTCTCCGACCTAAAAAGAAATAGTACGCAGAGCGATTGGTTAGATCGAAGTACGTTTCGCCGGGCTTTAAGTATTTGTTCAGCGCACCTTGCAGTCGAATGATTCCGTCCCATTTATCCGCGGCGATGTACCCAACCCCTAAATTTGGAAATCCTGTAGCCGGTCCATCAACTCGCACTGCGTCGTTTGGAATCGTCACTATGCTGGCGGCTCGGGGAAGAAGCGCTGCGACAGTTGGCGGTGCGTATGCAAAGCGCACACCGAGGCAAACTCCTAACACACCCAGGGAGATGGGCCACACGCCGTATCGTTTGTGAAACAACGCGATGGTAACAGGGATAAAGAAGCCAAACGTAAGCATCGCAATGCTGCCAGATCGACTTAAGTGCATCGCATCGATTCTTCCCGTTGAGTACGGAATTAATGCCCACGCAAACAAAGCGCCTCCGATACCGAATATAAGTGGCGAAACGAGTCGTTTTGCTTCCCCTGATGGTAATTCAGCTAAAAGTTTGCCTGTCGTCGCAGTCGATAGTCTAACAGCACGGATAGCAATCGCCAGGAGTACTAGCGATCCGATCAGCCAGCCTCCGAAGCGCACAAATTCCCAAGCTACGATGTTTGCAAAGTTCGAGGTGAACCAACGCGGAAAGCTTAAGGGCATTTGGTGGCCGTCCATAGCCACACCGTACGCTACGGTGTTCGTGCTCCCGTTCTCTGCCACAAACGAGAGGGCACCGAGTAGATACGGACCTAGTAGTATCGCTAAGGATAAAAGCGCTACTCCGATCAACAATGATCTAAGTCGCAAGTTCTGTCGCCAAAGTGCCCGGAGAGAATCGATATTTAGCGTCCGAACTCCGCAAAATACAGCAAACGGGGAGAGGGCCAAAATTACGGCGGTTCCAGCGGAGGGAATCCATAGAAAATGAAGCGTAGCGACCACGCAAAACGTGAGCAACCAGCGTAGTGGAGTTTTGGTAACGAGCGGCGAGGCGAGCACGAGAAACATTATCGGGACCAGCAGAACTCTATCTAACGTTGTAAACGTTATCGGCGATAACAAAAGCGCCCATCCAGTGCCCAATGTGAAGCAAAGCAGAACACTGGTAATACAATTGGCTATCACTAACACCCAAAATGCAGCGATCGGGTACGTTGCAACTGTGTTATCGAAGAACAGTCCGTTTGCGGCTCCAAATGAAATCCCGAGCAATCCCTGAACAGACACAAAATCTGAATATAATCCTTGACCAAATACAGATAACTGCTGCCACGGAATTAACGTTTCACCTAAGTGAAAATCATCGAAGATGGTGACTGAGTACGGTTGTGGGGAATAGAAAAGAAAAGCGGTGAGGGCTACTGCTGTTGAAACTCGAACCTGAGTATCCCAACCGCGATGCGTAATTTGCCGCCGAATTGTCTGCGAAAATCCCTGGATCGCGTCGACGAATAGCATCGCTATACCACAAAAAAGCAGTAACTTTCCCCACATGTTCGGCTCCACCAATATTAGGGTGCCTGATGGATCGCGCAGAACCGTGCATGAATACACAAGCAGCAGTAGGGGAGCGAGCACTTGTAGCGCGGAATTCGCTACTTGAACGACTCGAAGCGCCTTGGGATAAATCAGTAATGTGATCGTAGCGAAGAATAGAGCGGCAACCACGGCGTATTTCAGAAAGTCGTAAGTGATGCCCACTTCGTTGGGGAGGCGCTCTCCGCCAGATCCAATGAAGATAGCGGCTGCGGTCGCGACAACAGCAACTGCTATTAATAGTGAAAACAATATGCAAGATGCCGCACGGTCACTAGCCCATTCCCCAGACAAATGCGAAGACTCGTGACGCAGCGCGCTTGCGATCTTAAACGCACCATACACACAAAGCGCAGTGCAGATGCCGGCAATTTCTACTATCGGCGCATGTCCCTGTACTCCCCATTTTGCAAAGATAAACAGCGCCCACGCTGCGATAATATCGAACGAAGATCCTGCCTTTAATGACCGTTTGATTCCTGGTGCGACACTGATCGTTTTCTGCGAGGCACGCTGCAAGAGTGAGGTAAAACCCCGCACCGAAAGCGAGCTGAGTACACCAAATACAGCAGCTAACACTAAGAACGTAAAAACGGATCGATAGTCTCCATCTTTAAACTTGTCGGTCCATATGATGTAGCCCGCGACTAGATCTGAATAGCTTTGCTGGCCGCTATGCAGCGGCCGCCACAACGAGTAGCTAGCAGCAAAAGAGCACCCGATACCGCCGAGTAAGCCAACCCAAAGTTCTAGAGCATTTTTTGGAACGATAAAATTAAGAACTCGGTCTAGATGAAGAATTATGGTGGAAAGAAAATTTCCCAGGAAATTCGGACTTCTTCTCAATAGTGGAAATGAATCGGTTTCAACTTCAGAGCCGTTAGAGAGCATATAGGAAATGAGTACCAATAAACGCCACCTACATACAGAGCTGTTACCCATTTAGAGAGGGTTTGAAGGCGCTTCGTGGAAGAATTACCCAGTCATGTCTCGGTTATTTTCAGTTCCTGTGAGATTATAACTGAGTGTTGTATCGAGAGGGATATCCTTGAGTAAAAGCGGTTTTCTGCCGACTACTTGGGGGATGAAGTTTTCAAGGTATCTCTTTCCAATATTCCTACTGTTAGCGCTTACAACGACGGTTCAGGCTCAGGTAAATTTCTCTAATCCTGGTGCTACAGACGTTAATCTGAATCATTGTGACGATTACTTTCGCACTGAGTGGGGAACGCCGCTTGATATGAGCGACTCCGAACACGGAGCTTTGTACGATATACCCGCCCAGCAAAATCGACAGACTTCGGCGTATTCGTATTCGAACGGCAAGTTGAGTTTTAGCTCCACGGGCAGCTCGCCGATGATGATGTTTCTTCAAAGTACCGCGATCGATCTGAATTTGAACATCAAGGGTGCGATTCCAGTTGGTACTCGTTATGGACAAACCCGTCCGATTGATTCTTCCAAGTATCGGTACTTTGTAGCGCGAATTTACGCCGACCGGGATACGACAGCGCAGCTGATTTGGAGCGAGTCGCTTTTCCGATACGCGATTACGCCGTTTCATGTGTACCCCGGATGGAACGTTTATTCGATCGATCTGAACAACGCCACTATTTCATCCTCAGTAGGTTCCAACATCGGTTGGACCCAAGGGGCGTGGGAGGGGCTCGAATTGATTCCAGCTAATGCTTCCGGTGTTGCGATGCAATTCGATTATGTACAGTTAGTGTCTGGTAGCTGTGGTTCGCAGGCGCTCGCTTTTACCTCAGCTACGCAAGGAGATGGCAACCGATTTTCATTGATCGTTGACGATGACCTCGACCCGACCAACGGGGTAATTTCTAGGGAAAACCTCGCCACTGGAAGCACCGCAAGCTCAGTGGAGAAGCGATTGTTATTCCCCGGCTCTAATAGAGTCTACGCTTTGCAATCAGGTGATTGGGCAACTCTGGAATCTGGAGTGCCGTTCGACATGAGCTCTAGTTCTCAAATCGTTTCGGCGTTGACTTCAGGCATAAGTAATCCGACTTTTTCGGGTGGAACGTTTTCAGGAACCGCGAGCAACGGAGATCCGAGTTTCTATCTAAGTATGCCCGAAGGGAAAACAATTCCCGCAGCTACGTACAACAGGATTTCGATAGGCATTACCTACTCATCGGCGAACTACCTCGATCTTTGGTTTCTCCCGGTTGGCGGCTCGTATCAGATGGTGAGAGCGAATACCATATCGGGCTACCAAGTTCTCAACATTACACCTCCGGCTGGATGGACCGGAGAGATCGAAACCATACGGATCGATCCAACAAATGACGT
Organism: Bdellovibrionota bacterium; assembly: GCA_041739515.1. Classification (GTDB taxonomy): domain Bacteria; phylum Bdellovibrionota_C; class UBA2361; order UBA2361; family UBA2361; genus JBGSNS01. The sequence continues at coordinate 9,680 of JBGSNS010000222.1, read as the reverse complement.
GGATGGCATTTCGTTTGCCGTTGATTTTATCTCGTTTCATAGTTCGGGCTTCGTTGGCTCGGTAAGTACGCCGGCGGTGCAGGCAGCAACCGGCAGTTTGGCTGTTACAGATTTGTCACTCGGAATATTACAACCGGATGAACGTGGCGGCCGCGACTATGCTCAAACGGTGCTCGGCAACGCCTGGTTAATGGATAGCCCGTCAGATATCGCGACGGTAGCTAATGTTCTTTCCGCTGACACGTTGCCTCACGCTGCGTTGACGGATGCACAAGGAAACTCAGTTGAAGGGGATTTCTTCCGTGCGTTCACGATTGAAGGTAACGGAGATCCAGCTTTTCCGAATATATTCTTGATCACTGAGAACCGGATCGATACGAACACTTTTGTTAACGCCTGCTTTAAGGGTTGGAACTCAACTGAAATCGACAACGGATTTAACAGCGTGGCGCGTTTTATCTTCCACGACCCAGATCTAGTTAGCGGAGGATTCCGTGACGGCGATGACGTTATCATTCGACGGGATAATTACGAGTATTGCCTTGATTTGAGGACCGGGATTCAGCTTGAACCACCTTTGCCAGACGGTTCCCCGAACCCATGGACCGTGATTTCGGCGAATAACTCTGCGGTGGATTTGGTTCGCGTCGACATGAGCGAGGCGATCGAAGCCGGACACTTCTCGGTGTTCGATGCATTTACGATTCGATCTGATCATGAGTCGAACACGAAATACGCTATCACAATTGACGCGCTATTAACGGATTCGGTGGCATTGTATTATAATACGACCGCTTCAACTACCGGCGGCACGTTGATCACTACACTCGCAGGCGGCAGAAACACTAACGTTTACGCCTGGGATACAACAGCAATCGCTAACGGGACCTATTACATATATGGGGTCGTGTCGCGCAACGGAGACTCTCTAGCTCGATTGGCTGCGGGTCGGTTGTTCATAAACCATGCCCGTGACCAAGACGTGACTGCTCCGATACTCGAATGCGAGCGACCAGGAGCGAGCTCTACGTTTGACACTTATCTAGAGATCGCTGGGTATGCGATGGACGAAACCCGTTTAGCAGCGTTAGAGCTGTTTGTAGACGGTACATGGGTGAGGAATATCGAGCGCAATAAATACCATTACGCCGCACGGCAGGCGTATCCGAATTATGCAGACGCGAATACTCCTGGATTTCAGTTTTCGCTAGATACCACTGGCTACGCAAACGGAGCCCATACGGTGCGTATCGTTGCTACGGATACGGCGGGAAATGAATCGAGTTGTGATCGTTCGGTAACTAAGGGCGCTGGTCAGAATACAGCGTTACTTGCTTATCCAACGCCGAGCAACGCATCGGTTCCGTTTCCAACGCCAGTACCGACTGTCACTCCAACGGTCCCTGCTGTACCTCCACGACTTCGTGCGGCTATTAAGAAGGATACTATCACTCTAACCGCAAGCTCACTTGATTCGTGCACCACGTTTACTCTGGCGGGATCTAGGGCGTCTAACTACTCGGCGCCTAAATCGCTGGGCAGTTTTACGAAGAGTTCAAATTCAAGCGTTCTAGTTGCAAAGAAGATGCCCCGCTACAAGCTAAAGGGTAAAAAATCGGACAAGAACAACGGACTTCTTCATCTGAAGGTTACATGCGGCGGACTTAGCAGCCCGGCTGTGAAGCTAAACCTAACGAAGGTCAAGTCGAAGAAACTGACGAGGACAGAATCCGCAGCGCTGAGTACCCTAAAGAAGCTATTAAAGAAGAAATCGTAGGTCCTGGGAGCGCGAAGCGTTGCTTCGCAGCTTGTCCCTCGTAGCCGAAAGGCGGAGTGGGGTCCAAGCAACCCCTTTGCATTAACTTTGCCTCGATGCTCACATATTGTTTCTGTCTTCTCAGTCCAATTGCTCAGCACAAGCACCAAGGAGTTAGAGATACGGCTCATTGAGATAACCAGCGGCAAGAAACTTCGATGCTCGGATCTGCACTTCGGTATAATCTTTTTTTGTGCCGAGCGAGATGAAGCTCCATACGGTCGGGGAGACTTTGGTATAATACACCCGGATGCCCGGTCCTTTGTCGATACGAAGCATGTAGAGATCGGCGCCGTGCAACTTTTCGCAATCGCCTTCGTATCCATCTTCTTTGATTCTGAGAAGGCGCTCCTCCACGAAACACCGGAGAGAGGCGGGTAGTCCCTCAAGCTTTTTTCGAAAATGTCTCGCGTGCACGAAAATTTCGTTAATCACTTCGAGCGACGGCTGTGGGGATGAAGTCGGCAGTTGAATTTCACTCCTTGCCCTGTCCTGGATCTCTATCCGGGTTAATGATTGACGAAAATCGCCGAGAATTGATCCGCCCGTCTCCCCCGCCTTGAGTCGTTCAACCAGCGATGCAAACGATCCGGCGCCTCGGCGAATGCATGCTTTGAGATTTCGCGCTAGCTCTCGCACCTCGTTGGGGCTCAATGCAGTATAGGTTTCGAGCGCTCCTCGTATTCCGAGTCCCAGTGAAATCTCAGGTTTTATAGCTATCGGAGATTCGACCTCCTCCGAACACTGAACTTGGGCGTCGTGGGCTTTTTCGCGACGCTTAAGCTCGGCTTGAATCTGGAGTGCCCTCTTTTCAGGATCCTTTACGATCATAAGCGCCCGCCCGTGGGACTCTAGTGCAGGATTGATGGCCAAAAGTTTGCCGACCACTGCTGCCTTTTTAGTTAGAGAATGCAGCACAACATCCCACGGTTCCCTGCTTGAACTAAGAATACGCTCGAGGTCCCTATCGTCGAGCGGCAAAGCAAAAAGAGTGCGGGCATCATCGAGCAGACGAGCGCCAAGCAACGACGCGTTCAAGCGCCGATCTCGCTTTGCAACATGCTCGCCGATCCATGGGAGCGATCCGTCTATTTGAGCGTTCGCTAACCTCTGGGCGAGAACGAGGGAGGCATTTTCTCGATCAAGTTCATAAACGGCTCGAACCTCATCGGCCAGGTCCACAGTTCGAACGCTAGACCGGTACGTTACGGTCGTTCCGTTAGTCAGGTCCCATCGTGGTGCGAAGTAATGCACCACCATAGATTTTCCCCCAGACGGTTCGTGCAGTGTCCGAATTGAAATTCGTGTCGGCACCGACGACCCGAACTCATCGAGCAGCCTCTTTGAAATAACTTTTCTACTCCAAATCGGCGTGTCGAATGGATGAAGCAGTCTACTCTCTTCGTAACCCAGTTGAGCATTTTTCGAACCGTTGAAGGCCTCGAGTAGTAACGGGGCGCAAAGATCGAAATTTCGCGCTAGAAACTCAGCTTCGCAGAGGGTGGGCAAGACGTCCTGACGAAGTTTAATTATGTTTCCAACTGAGGCCATTCCTTGATCGAGAGCCGTAAGATCGCCTTTGACGACTCGATCTCTCAATTCAACGTATCGATCGAGAAAGCTGGCGTTGTTTTGAGCGATAAGCGCATCGACGGCCGTTACACGCTCGAATGCGGACGAGTCAGTCCTTTGTCGTATCTTAGCAATTTCGTGAGTTAGTCCTGACATCAAATTTTCATCATTTAAGTGGCGGGGCATTCTAACATATCGGAGATTGCTACTAAACTCCGGTAGTTCAACCGATGTGCCTCATAAATGAGTTCACCGAATGGGTTAGGAAGGACCAAGGCTCTCAATACTTATCGATGCAAATAAAATGGTCGGCTATAGGGTCCAGGGGAATCAATCAGAAAAGAACAACGGCTTTCTTCATCTGAAGGTTGCATGCGGCGGGCTCAGCAGCCCGGCTGTGAAGCTGAACCTGACGAACGTTAAATCTAAGAAGCTGACGAGGACAGAATCCGCAGCTTTGAGTAAGCTAAAGAAGTTGTTGAAGAAGAGATAGAGAAGAAAAAGTCACTCCTGGGAACGCGAAGCGTCGCTTCGCAGTCTAAGCAACCCCTTTGCGGCAACGAATTTATCCAAAAATCCTGTAGCCAGATTAAATAGCGATCTTGCACTTCAGAGAGTTGACGCAAAGCGCCGCACTAGACTGCGAGGCAACGCCTCGCGGTCCCAGCAAAGTTTAGGGGCTCACACCTCTTCAAGCTTAATAAATCCCTCCCGAGGGCGGCAAGCGGTAACTTTAAGCGTTACGCGTGCTCCAACTTCATGAGAAGGTTTAATGCGGGCGAAAAACGCAGCTGACAATACATCAAGTTCCACAAGCGGGGTCCTTGTATCTTTACGAGTTACGGTTCCGGTGAGCTGCTCTTCACGCTTCATGCATTCAACAAGGTACACCAAATGCCAGTACCGCTTCGTTTCCTTCGAAACTGATTGGGCTGCTGCTAATGTTGGTTCAACGCTTTGCAGTATCGTTCTGAATTCATCTTCGGTGTAGTACGGCTTGCCAGCCTTTAGAAACGAAGCGATCTGACGCTGGTGGCACATGTCTACGTAGCGGCGAATCGGAGAAGTCGCTTGCACATAAGCTGATAGCCCAAGCCCGGAGTGCGGCATTGGCTCGAAGCCCACGAAAGATTTTTTTAGACGACGCCCACCAAACGCAGCGAGTTCCTCTGCGCTCTCGTGTCCGGTCGGCTCATCCGGTTTATCCTGACCTCGGAATACCATAGGAATTTTATTGGTTTTGCCGAATTCAGCGATGCAACGGTTTCCCATCACCATTAATTCAGCGACTAATGATCTGGCGGGAGAGTCCTCTTCGATTACCTGTAGCTGTAACGTTCCATCCGGCGCTCTGCTAACTAGAACTTCCCGTTTGAAATTCCCAGAAGATCCGTTCTCGATGCGAAACTGTTCGTGAGAATTAGCCGCTTCACGCAAGAGCATCAGCGCTTTGTGATTCTGTTGCAGCAGTTTGTCTACTTCTTCGTACGTAAAACGCTGCGCTGAGCGGATAACTGACGGAACGATTTCAAACGAGCGCATCCGCATCTGACCATCGAGTTCAACTAGCACCGATTGTGCAAGGCGCAGCTCTCCGGCGCGCAGGCTAGCGAAATCCTCAGATAGAGACTCCGGTAACATGTGAATCGTTTCGCCAGCTAAGTATAGCGATGTCGCGCGCTCGCGTGCATTCTCGTCTAGCGCTCCACCAACCGGCACCAGAGCTCCGCAGTCGCTTATATGAATTCCGAGTCTGTAACCAGCAGAGCCAGGGAGCTCTTCGATGCTTAGCGCATCGTCCATGTCTTTAGTTGTTACATCATCGATCGAGCAGCACCAAACGTTTGTTAGATCTTTTCGTTCTGCAACGACTTGAATTTTGCGTTCTGTGATCACCTCCGCTTCTTTTATCGCTTCGGGAGTTGGCTCGCGCGGAATTCCGTGACGGATAATTGAGAGATTCTCATCCGGCATCAGTAGCCCGGCTCGTTCGAGAAGATACAGTGCGCGAGCCTCGTCAGCACCAGGAGCGCCTGTAAATTTGCCGCGCTCGACTAAGTCGGTCATTAATTCTTTAATCGCGCGCCGCTCTTCGTGTGTAATCTCAGGACTCTCAGCAGCCATGCGCTTTAGCAAAACGATGCTCTCTTCATCGTCCTTTGCGATTACTGGTTGTTTTCCTGAAATGCGATCGAGAAAAATTTGCGACAACCGCTCAAGCCGTGCTGCCCGCTGTTGGCGAATACCATCAGCGTGTTTTAGCTGCGCTACGACATCAGCGGAGCGAGGCGTAAATGTATCGTCTTGACGTTTAAAAAATATGCGATCCCCGATCAGCGCTAGACGAATAGAAAGATAGTCATTAAGGGAAGGCTTGCCCGTCAGGATCATTTCAGCCATCTCTCGCGAGTTACGGGTGTTGCCGTCCATAACCGCCAAGTCATACAGCTCCGCTATCTCGATTATCGGTTTTGAGGCTTCGTCATACGTTTTTAGTAACCACTCGGTCTGCTGCGCTTTGCTCTCCGCTTTGGGGATCGAGAATCCTAACGGCAAAAGTCTAAACGCCGGCAGCTCTACTTCTCTCCCGCGCATATTTAACACATTGATTTTCTTATTTTTTTCACCCAAAACCGCCGCCAAATACGCATTACCGTCGTTTTCGTACATCACGATGGCCCCTGAAGTCAGGGAGCTTGACGGTGCGGAGGAGGGATTGGGAGCTGTTTGAGACATGTTAACAGGGGCCTAAATCTAAGGTGATAAAACTAGTTTGCCCGCTATCTCTAACATAAACCGAGCAAAATAGCGTAGGACCCGACATTTCGGTAAGATTTGGGGGCACGTCGAGGATTGGACGCAGCATAATAGGGTCGAGAGACTATAAGAGATCGGGAGAATTTAGTATGTCGTCATTAGCATCTGTAACCGGAACCACCACTTCTTCTGCGCCAGCGCCCTCTCCTGGATCTGGTCCTGGTGCCGGTACAACGACCGCACCCGTTTTACAAAATCAGATTATATCACTCGATATCAACGGAATTGACGCCAAAACCGCGCCAACGATCGAAATCGAGGTAACTAAGAACGCTGCTGGAGAATTGAAGAAGATCGACTTTATATTTGAGGGAACGAAACAGTTAAATTTCAACCCGGACGGTTCGGTAAATGGCTACGACGCAGGGCGCAAGGCTATCTATACTATCGAAGACAACACGCCGTCCAAGGGAATGCACGCTCTGGACGAAGCGGCAGCGAATGAAGCGTTAGCAATGTTTGTTCAAGCGGCAGCTCTTCTCAAAGGCTCGCTGCATCACGAGTCGAGCTATGAGGCGGCAAAACAGTTAATTGAAAACGGCGTCAATAAGCTTCACCGTGGAGGCAAAGGCGCTGAACTAACAGCCTTGCCATCTAGTTCAATTACCGATCCGCGGCTTATCGAAGCGAAAGCAGTAGTCGACGCTCGTGGTGATCTTGAAGCTCTCGATACCAGAACAGAGGATACCGCACCTCAAAGCGTTCTAACTAATTTGGCGCTAGGAATCGAGCGGATAGCTGTACGATCAAAGGGGATGGGCGCAGATGGTGACGTTCACCAGGTCGAAATCGAAACCTCAGTTTTCGGCGTTGATGTAACCCAACGAACATTGGCTGGTCCCGACCGGAAGGAGCAACAAGTTATCACTGCTCGATTAGAAAAATCCGCGAGATTCGATGCTGGAGATCTCGACGGTATTGTGACGGAGTCGGTTGGTCTTGCAGAAGCGCTTACCGGCGACCTGACCTCCAATCCGGCCCGTGCATCAATCCTACCAAAGGAAAATTCAGCACTGAACTCTGAGAATATCCTCGGCTCCGATGAAGGCTTCGAGCTCGCACGCTTGGGCGCTATTTCTTATTGCAAAGACGTAGTGGTCGCCGGCAAAGGTCATCTTCATGAGAAGGTCGATGCGCGTGGTGCCCTAATGGAAAATCTCACCGTCGAGGATGGTGTTTATCAGCTTGAAGGAAAACTCCTTAAGGGCTCGAAGATTACTGTTAAGGCAGGAGCAACTTTGATGCTCGACCTGCACGCTGGTTCTGAGGTGGAGCTAATTATTGAGCCGGGCGGAAAAGTGATGTCTGGTCCTGGTGGTTTGGGGATCAAGGGATGTCTCGTATCAGGACGAATTCAGGGCGACTTATCACAATTAGATCTTAAGGCTGTAACTTGGGGAAATAATCCTGAGGGTAAGCCGATGACATGGAAAGATTTTAAGGGAATGATTTACGACACGAATCGGTGCGATCAGGCGTCCGTTGAGCTATTCCTCGATAAGAGTTCCGCGTTCAATGACGTAGAGGGATTGTTGAAAGTCGATCGTCAGAATCTCTCGATGTCTGAACTCCGAGCGTTGTTGGGCGAGAAATTCGCCGTAACAGATACTACCGAAGGCTTCATCGTTGAAGGTCGCGAGTCGCATCGCGGTAGTTTCGTTGGTTTAGTTGACAAGAATGATCCTGCCAAGGGGGTTTGGGTGATGCCCGTAATTGGTGTCCCTGGAAGTCAGGTAGAAAAGATTGATGACAAGGAATTACAGAAGGAATTAGTCGCGTACGTCGCAGCGAAAGAAAAAGCGAAAGAAAAGCCGTTCTCTAGTGAACATAACGCACTTCTGGCGGTTCTTCGGCAACGAAACGGAGGATACGGCACCACTGGTGCGACTGCTGGGGCCAGCCTGGCACGAGTCGGCACGATCTAGTGCTGGCATGAACCGCTGGGACCGCAATGGAATGGACTCGCCCTCTTAACGCGAAGCTGTAAAGCTTTGCGTTAAGAGGGTGCAGAAAAACCCTTGATATTTTTTATCTAAGGCGGGTGAGTCCATGAGCGAGATTAAACTAATAGCTATCGATTTGGCAAAGAGTTCCTTTCACGTAAGGGGTGTAAATCACGCTGGTAAGGCGTTGATTAACCGTAAGGTTTATAGAGGCGATTTAGTGGAGCAAATCTGCAAAGTAACCCCGAAGCATGCGGTTATAGCGATGGAAGCGTGCGGTACTGCACACCACTGGGGACGCACTTTTGAGGGATTGGGATATAAGGTGGCGCTAATAGCGCCCCAGTTCGTGAAGCCTTACGTTAAGAGTCAGAAAAACGATAGTGCTGATGCCGAAGGCATAGCTGAGGCAGCGAGCCGAGAGAATATGCGGCTTGTCCCTGTTAAATCGCTCGAGCAACAAGATATCCAATGCATGCACCGAGTCCGGGAGCAGTACACAAAGTCGATAACCGCTACGACCAACGAGATTAGGGGGCTTGCTAGTGAGTACGGGGAGATAATGGCGCAAGGAAAAGCTGCGCTTAATAAAAGATTACCCGAACTCTATGAGTCTAAACTTTTAACCCCGAGAATGAAGAGCTTACTCAGAGGCTTAGAAGATCATCTGCGCCATCTTGAAAAAATGCACGCTGAGCTCTCTACACAGATAGATGAAATAGCCTCGAAGCTCGATGTTTGTAAGCGCTTAATGACTATACCAGGGTTCGGCGCGTTGACTGCCACGGCGTTATACGCCGTGGCAGGACACATGAATTTTAAAAACGGGCGGGAAATGTCTGCCTTTCTAGGGCTAGTCCCCCGTCAGAACTCGACGGGAGGAAAAACTAAACTCGGTCGCATCTCTAAACGAGGCGACGTGTACATGAGAAAGCTCCTCGTGCACGGAGCGCGCAGCGTGTTGCAGAACTGCCACAAGCGCAGCGACGACTACAGTACTTGGGCAAAGCGGATACGAGACACCAAAGGCTTCACTAAAGGGGCTGTGGCGTTGGCTAATCGAAATGCCCGGATAGCGTGTGCTCTGATGAGCTCTGAACAGGAGTTCAGTAGAGACTTCAAGCTACCGGAGAAAGCAGCAAAAACAACGGGGGAACAACAGGTGATGGTGCACTAGAGAATCACCCCTAAAGAGGTTTATGGTTGCAGATTAGTCACTGCCAAGTTCACATCGTGCTACGTGCCTGTATGTAAGAGACAAGATTGAGACCGTAAGGAAATTTAGTTCGCTTGATGATTAAAAGGAGAATGTAATCCGTTTTGACAAAACCTGGAGCGCTTCGAGGATACTCGGCAACGAATAAATCCGTGACCGCGATAAGGAGTCAAAACTAACGAAGTCCATCATGGCAGGCGAGAAACGCTACAACGCGCAACTCCGTCCTGAAACCGGATATACGTCTGTGCACTTTCCTTCTTTTTAGAGTCGAACAACTAAATCCCTTGCTTTCTCAGGGCGAGTCCATATACGA
>JBGSNS010000288.1:0-27284 GCA_041739515.1 Bdellovibrionota bacterium | reverse complement strand
TAAGTTCCGGTAGTCGTTGAAATACAAAGTCATCATTCTGCGAGTCGAGAGCTTGGACATACTCACCGGATAGTTCGGCCACACCATACTCACCTAATCCTGCGCGAACCAAAGCTCTCGATACAGTGGAGGTCTGCGTCGACTCGCCGAGATCGGTATCCGGAATTTCTTTAAGGAACAAGTCATCACTCACGTAATGCACGTCAGAGATGTACGTCAGATCAAGCGGTGCATCTTTTTCTGCGCGCCAATAGTGCTGCATATACGCGCCAGTACGTGTTTCATCAAAAGTCGGATCATAGAGCCCGCTTACGTCAGTTCCACGCAGTGAGCCATCACGCTGGCTTTCATCAGAGAGATAAAATCGAGATTCGAGTTGATTATATCGACTATATTTCTGCCGATATCCTGCACTTAGTCCGGTTCTCGTTTGTGTCTCGAGAAACGGGGTTAGTGTGAGATCGGCGGTTTCGCCAAGCGTTACAAAAAGAGGGGTTTGGGCCTTAAAGCCATCTTCGCTGCTGTATCCGAACGTTGGCGCGAGTAATCCACTCTGGCGTTCCTCCTTAACTGGAAATCCCAGAAATGGGGTATAGAATATTGGAACGCCGTGAATCTTTAACTTTGCTCCGTGAGCGAATGCATACCCATCACGAGTCATTGAAATCGATGACGCTTCGATCGACCAAGGCGGAATGTAGGAGTCCGAACAAGGCGACCCTGAGCCGTTCGACGCACCGACTGCGTTATTTTCATCTGAACAGCTACAAGTCGTGAACTTTCCATCATCCAGCTCAAAACGTTCGTCGTCTAACTTTCGTACTTCTCCCGCTTGCGCTTGATAGTTGCTATCCTCAAATCTTACCTTCGCGCATGAGAACGTCCCAGCCTCTGTATTCAAATTAGTAGTGCCGCTGGCCGCCTGAATCTTTGCATCCGGGCTGTTAACCGTAACGGCACCCTCAAAGGAGGCATCCTTTGATTCCGTTTGCATTGCAATCGCGTCGCTCTCGATAGACATCGAGCCTGATTGCAACGCAACGCCACCAGAACCTCGTATCGTTTTTCCATCGCGCGAGTACTCAATCTTTGGAGCACGCAGATCCATCTCTTTGATCGGAGCAGCATCTCTTGCGATTGCAGCCGTGTTAGCTTGCTTCGCTGCGCGTGCTTGAGATTTCGAGTCCTCGCGAAAAAGGATTTTCCGCTGAGGCAAAGGGATGGTGGTCTGGGCTCCAGCGATGCCGGCTATAAAAATCAACGTGACAACGGCAGTGGTACCCTGCAACCAAGAGGTTCTTAGAAAAGCCACACAACTCACGTCCCCGATCAGATTTCTAATCATTACGCGGTACTAACACGGGAGGAACGGTTGCGAATAGCCCGTGGTTTTGGTCATTTGCTGTTGCGTATAAGTTTATTTGAAAGATAATAATTGTGTTAGATTTCAGGTAGTTACATCGACGCACGACACCAAGCCCGAAAATTATTTAGCAACTTCGGCTCTTACCCGCTCTACACACTGCATCTATAGTCCGACGGTCGCATGGATTCCGATCAAACCACCCCACACCGTCACATTTTCGCCCGCTGGTGGGGATTTACTCTATTTGTTCAAACCGTTTCTAGTTGGTGGTGGGTCTCGCTATTAATGCGCCCGGCCGGCCGCGAAGTGACTGCGTTATTAGAGATCTCCGTTGGGATTTGCGGGATCTTTTTGTTCTTTTTGCCTAAACGCCAACCGTTACTCGCGCTGGCAACCTGCGTTCAATTACTAAATCTAGCGACTCAATATCCGGAAGTGCCGAATCACCGCGTGTTCACCGGACTTCTCGGACTAGCAATCCTCATATTCGTGACGCCATGGCGCACCTATTCCAAGCAAGTCGACTCACAAAGATGGACTGAATTTTGCGCAGTTGCTCGCTACTGCTTAGTGGCTCTCTACGGTTGGTCGGTATTTCATAAGCTAAATATCGATTTTCTATTCAGTAACTATAGCTGTGGGACGGTTTACGGCACTGAGACGCTGTCGTTTATCGGACTGCCTATATCCTCCGCTCTTGCAGTAGCACTTCCTTGGATAACACTGCTTTCTGAGCTTACTATCCCGCTTTTATTGATGTCTCGCCGCTTCTCATGGTGGGGAACCATTTTGGGATTTTTGTTTCACACAGCGCTCGTATTTCATCCGACCAAACACTTCATCGATTTTACCTGCATTATTTTTGCAGCACTGATCGCAACGTTACCGAAGCCCTCTTCAGAAGTGCCCGATTTAAGCCGCTTCGCTAAGTTTTGGATCGGGATCGGCATGGCTTCTGTGGTCACTCTTCAGCTCTTGCCGATCAAATTCAATCGAATAGACCCCTCGTATTTTGTGCTCTGGATTATATTTCTTTTCTTGTGCGCCTGGCTTGCGAAACTTGCCTCAACTACACGCCAGGCCCCTGGCACAGTTCTTCTCCCTCGCACCGCTTGGGGGATCACGATCGTCTTAGTCGCGGTCTTTAATGGGGCCACTCCGTACCTAGGAATTAAAAACAAAAGCTCCTGGGATATGTACGCAAATTTGCGCCTGGAGGAGGGAGTAAGTAATCATTTGCTAATCACGCACTCCCTTGACTGGGTGGGCGAGTTCAGAGAACTCGTTGCGATCGAATCTAGCAACGTTTCAGAATTAAATACGTTAACGAGGGGCGGACTCAAAATTGCGCGACTTGAATTGGATCGATTGGCGCGACGCGCCGTAAATCCGCGGGTTGTGTATCGCTGGAAAAATCTGCCGTGGGAGATCTCCCCAGAAAACCTCTCTCCTGATGGTTACCAAGCGTCGTATCTAAAGAGGAAATTACTTTGGTTTCGTCCGATGGTCGCGGTTGGTAATCCTGTGCCGTGCATGCGGTAAACCTCTCCTGGGACTGCAAGGCGGCGCCCACTACTGTCTCATAGGAAAAGCCTAGCGGTAAGCTAAGTGATCGAACAGAAAGGATAATATAGAAAATTTATTGTTTTCGATTTGAATTTTGTAACACGGAGGTCGCGGTGGACGCGGAGTAAAAACACCAATTCCTCCGTGACCTTAGCGTCCTCCGTGTTAAAATATTTGTTCGTGAATCGATCACATGAGACAGCAGTGAGCGCCGCCTCGCGGTCCCAGGTTACATCACTGCCTACGCCGCGAATCCAAAATTCTTCAGCAACGCCGCCAATTCTTCCCGCATCGTTGCTCGCTGCAAAATCCTATCGACCATGCCGTGTTCTAACAAGAACTCGGAGCGCTGAAACCCTTCCGGAAGCTTTTGCCTAATCGTTTGCTCGATTACACGCGGACCAGCAAATCCGATCAGGGCATTCGGTTCGGCTACGATCACGTCACCAAGCATCGCAAACGAGGCAGCCACTCCACCTGTTGTTGGATCGGTTAAGACTGATATGTACGGTACTTTCGCTTGCCCAAGCCGCGCTAACGCTGCGCTAACCTTCCCCATCTGCATCAGCGAGAAAATCCCTTCTTGCATGCGCGCTCCACCGGAAGCGGAAACGATGATAACTGGCCTTCGCTCAGCCGTGCCAACCTCGATCATCCTAGTTAGCTTCTCTCCAACTACGGATCCCATGCTTCCACCGAGAAATGAGAATTCAAACACCCCTAGCATAGCAGGAATACTCAAAATCCTAGCGCGACCGGTGATTACAGCTTCGTTCGAGCCGGTGGCTTGGGTCGCCTTCTTAAGCCGATCTTTGTATTTTTTAGAATCTTTGAAATTCAACGGATCAGTTGAAACTAGACGCGCATCAAGCTCTTGAAAGGAATGGCGATCGACTAACAACGCTATGCGCTGTCTAGCGGACAATCGAAAATGATAGTTACACTTCGGACAGACGCCTAATGTGCGCCTAAGATCCTTAGTATAGAGCATCAGGTCGCAACCCGGACATTTAGTCCAGATATCATCCGGCAACTCAGGACGAATGCCGTCCTCTGCTATATTCTCAAAAGACGGCTTCGGAGCTTTACTGCGTGTGAACCAACCCATAACTTAGGGGTGGTACTGTGCACTAAAGTGACCTGAAAGGTAAAGGCAGGCGGCGTTTATGGTAAATACAGAGGATTTGGCGACTTATATCGACGGAATACTTTTACATTCCACGGTAAAGGATGCCTCTCAGAACGGGATTCAGGTACGTGGGGATAAATCCGATAGTCCAGTCACCAAGGTTTGCTCGAGCGTTGACGCCGGATTTGCCGTGCTTGAGCAGGCCATCAAACTTAGGGCTCAATTCCTAATCGTTCATCATGGGTTATTGTGGGGACGCTCCCTCCCAGTAGACGGTCCGTACGCGGATAAAATCCGACTATGCATGGAGAACGGCTTAACGTTATTCGCCTCACACTTACCACTCGATACTCATCCGGAGTTCGGCAATAGTGCGATACTTGGCAAACATTTCGGTCTCACAAAGATCGAGCGCGGCTTTATGCACGGTCAATCCCAAATCGGAGTGATCGGTGAGGTTAATAACGCGAAGCGCGAATCGTTCGTGACCACCGCCAATAACCTCGCTGGATCGGCTGGCGCACGACTGCTCCCATTCGGGCCGACAAATGTTTCTCGAGTCGGAATCGTGAGCGGTGGCACCTCAACGTTATTTGAATATCCCGAGATTGCCACTCTTGATTTGCTAATCACAGGCGAGGCGCGACAATCGAATTTTCACGATGCCATGGAACGAAAAATAAATCTGTTGTTTGTTGGTCACTATGCCAGCGAAACAGTCGGTGTGCGGGCCATCGGTGAGCATCTGCGCGCAAAGTTCAGCATCGAGCATGAGTTTATTGATATGCCGACTGGGATTTAGAATTAATCACACCCACTTGAGGACCTTGGTCTAAGTGACTGAGATTTCACGCCCTAACTTTCTTGTTCATCAGATGAGCGTTAGCTGAATCGAATTTGGCGTCCGTAGTAACTGCATTTTTAAGCGACACTTCATAAAGATCAGCTCCGGTGAAATCCACACCTCCTAGATTTGCATAATCCAACATCGCACCACGCAGAATAGCTGAACGAAGGTCTGCGCCCTCAAGATTAGCTTTGCGCAGGTCGCATCCGGTTAGATCGACTCCTTGCAGCTTTAATCCCCGCAAATCGACCCAACGCATGTCGTGACATGCGGGACGTTTTTTATTGAAAGTTGAAATTTTTCCGGCAATCAAAAGATCAATCAATGAATCGCTGCGCATAGTACCTCGTTCGCTTATAGTCTAACCCAAGTTATGGGGTGAATTAGCGATTAGGTGATGCGGTATAGAAGGCCTAATATATGCGGGTTCCGGCGAACCTCACCCGTATTCCCCGCTCGGATCACGCGCCAGAACCTCATTAAAGAACTCGCGCACAGTTGGGGAGAGCTTATCGCTGGTACTAAGCAGCGTCCTTAAATATTCAAGGGTCATCGGCTCAAGCAGTACATGCGACTCAGCGCCATTCAAAAGTCGGCGTTGTTCCGCTTCATTCCCATTGGCTAACAATACCTCAACAGCGCGTTTCGTGGGTTCAAGACCACTGTTAAATAGAGCTCGAATTGCGAGTGGGGACTCCGCGCTCCCATCCGCCGCTATACTCTGAACAAAAGGAACCACATCATCATCTACGCTAGATTCTCCAAGTCCCATCGCTTGGTGATAGCCACCTTTACCATCGCCTAGAGCGCGAGCGTATCGGACCAGCGCCTCTACTGCCACCAAGTCGCTCAACCCGGTAAGCCCGGTCACAGCGGCGTCTCGCAAATCTTCATTTTCGTTCGGAACTGCAAGTGGCGCTAACACTCTCGATACCTCAGCACCTCCGGTTACAAGCTCCAATGCAACTATTAACTCAGCTCGCACTGAAGGCTGATTTTCGGACATTCGAAACCTTTCAATAAGATCTAAAACCAACTCAGGCCGCTCACTTTGCGCCATCGCTAACGCGAGACGCTTAAGCTGGACCGGATCTGTAGTGGTTATAAATTTTTCGCGAATCTTTGCGAAGATCTGGTCACAATCCGCACAACGAGGATTATCGCGTAAATTTGCAAAGAAATTCTCGTCTAGCGTTTCTAAAGCACTACTCGCCTCGGAGAATGTAACCGCCGATCTACTTGTATTTGTTCCGGTTTCGGCGCGCGGCTCAAAAGCTTCCGCGAACCCTGAGCTGGAGGATCTGGTTTCATGAACAGAAATACTAGATCCTTCTCCAAGCTCAGAAACAACCGCTACGGGTGTTCCGCAATGGCGCAACGCCATGGCTAGGATGATACCAGCAAAAACAACTGCAATAATCTTTCTCAACGCTATTCCCTCCGGCTAGTCCATGGTAGCAGAAAGGTAATGTCTGAACACTCTCCGTTTCTTAATAGGCTTCGCGAAAAGGTACTCGTTTTTGGGGGTGGCGTTGGTACCGGAATTCAGGCCCTGAACTTAACACCGGATGATTTTGCTGGACTCGATGGATGCAACGAATACCTCTGCGAGACACGTCCGTTAATCGTTCAAGAGTTGGCTCGCGGACATCTCGCTAATGGTGCCGACGTCGTAATCACGAATTCATTCGGCAGCGCTGGAATTGTCCTGGCTGAATATGGCCTCGAGAGCAAAGCGTATGAGTTGTCCAAAACATCGGCAGCGCTGGCGAAATCTGTAGCCAATGACTTTAGCACCGATGGTTGGCCACGATTCGTAGCAGGCGCTGTAGGTCCTACTACAAAGCTACCCAGTCTTGGTCACATTACGTTCGATGCTCTGTACGAAACGTACATGCCTCATCTGCTTGGACTACTTGATGGTGGCGTCGATCTTCTAAACATCGAGACGTGCCAAGATCTACTGCAGATGAAATGCGCCATCATCGCGGCACGGGATGCGATGAAACAGCGCGGGCGCATAGTTCCAATCAATTGCACATTTACCGTCGAGACAACCGGTACCTTGTTAATTGGCAGCGAGGTAGCCGCGGCCGTCGCTTCGCTTGAGGCCTTGCCAGTCGATCTAATCGGTATGAACTGCGCCACTGGTCCTGACTTAATGCAGGAAAACGTGCGGTATCTGTGCCAGACCAGCACGCGTCCAATCTGTATTTATCCAAACGCAGGACTGCCGCGAAACGTCAATGGGCACGCTGTATACGATTTAACTCCGGAACAGTTGGCGGAGTACCATGAAATATTCGTTCGTGATTACGGTGCTGCGATGGTGGGCGGATGTTGCGGTACTACGCCAGCACACACCAAAGCGGTCTACGAAAAAGTCGGCAGCTTAACGCCTCGCACGCCACGCGGAAAATACGACTCACACGTAGCTTCGACATACGTAGCCGTTCCACTCGATCAAGACGGAAGCACCCCGCTAATCGTAGGTGAGCGAGTCAATGCTAACGGGTCAAAAGCATTTAAAGAGCTCCTGCTTAAGGAAGACTGGGAAAGCATCGTTGAGATGGCGAAGGCAGAAGTGAGCACCGGTTCGCATATTTTAGATGTTTGCACCGCATACGTTGGGCGCGACGAAGTGCGCGACATGACCGAGGTTTTGCGACGCTTTACGACGCAAGTCACAGCCCCGGTGATGATCGATTCAACCCAGATCAACGTGCTTGAGGCTGGACTAAAACTCGTTGGGGGTCGCGCGATAATTAATTCGATTAACCTTGAGGATGGAGAAGAGAAATTCGATCGTGTTGCGGAGCTTGCAGCTCGGTTTGGTTGCGCACTCGTTGCGCTAACGATCGATGAAACTGGAATGGCCAAAACGGCAGATCGTAAATTAGTTGTAGCGCAGCGAATTCACGATCTGCTAACGAAACGCCACGGGATTCCACCAGAAGCGATTATTTTTGATCCACTCACCTTTACCATTGGGTCCGGCGATGAAGATTCGCGCCGTGCCGGGGTCGAAACGCTTGAAGCGATTTCGCTGATTAAAAAACAACTACCAGGCGTGCGGACGATCTTAGGACTTTCGAATATTTCTTTCGGTCTTAAGCCGTATCCGCGCCAGATTCTCAATTCAGTCTTTCTTGCTGAAGCACGTCCCCGTGGACTCGACGCTGCAATTCTACATCAGGGCAAGATTTTGCCGATGCACGCAATCGAACCAAAGGTATTGGAGATTTCGCGGGATCTGATTTTCGATAACCGCCGTGAAGGCTATGACCCATTGTTTGCATTTCTTGAGCTGCTCCAAGGTGCTGCTGCTCCGGTTGTCGACGAAGATGCAGATACTCGTCCAATCGATATTCGCCTTCGTAGGGCGATAATCGACGGCAAAAAGGTGGGCATCGAAGAAAAACTTAACGAAGCGCTAAAAACCTATAAACCATTAGATATTATCAACACCGTGCTCCTTGACGGCATGAAGGAGGTTGGTGAGTTATTCGGTGCCGGGAAAATGCAACTTCCATTCGTATTACAATCGGCGGAGACGATGAAACGTGCCGTAGGGTTTCTTGAGCCGCACATGGATAAAGTCGGCGGACCGACTAAGGGAACGATCGTACTTGCGACCGTTAAAGGAGATGTTCACGACATCGGAAAAAACTTAGTTGATATTATTCTCTCTAATAACGGCTATACGGTGGTTAATCTCGGCATAAAACAGCCGCTTGAGAATATTCTAGCCGCCACGACAGAGCATAAACCTAACGCCATCGGGATGTCCGGATTACTGGTAAAGTCGACCGTTGTGATGAAGGAAAATCTTGAAGAGATGTCGAAGCGCGGCGTTAACATTCCTGTCATCTGTGGAGGTGCCGCACTCAATCGGGCTTACGTAGAGGTAGATCTAAAGCGCGCCTACAGCACCGGCCCGGTCTTTTACGGTTCGGATGCTTTCAGTGGCCTACAGATCATGGATGAACTATGTGGTCACGCCAAGGAACTCACCGTAACGACCGCCGTGCACGAAACTGCTCGCAGGCGTGGCGAAATGCGGCACGAACGGGAAGACCGAATCGCTGAGCGTTCTAAGGAATACGTAAAAACCGAAACTCCGATCATGAAAGAGGTTCCAACACCGCCTTTCTGGGGATACCGACATGTGTTGACCGAGGCACTAAACCTGCCGGAGATCTTTCAATACATTAATAAAAAAGCGCTGTTCGCTAATCAGTGGCAGTATCGACGCGGTGATCGCTCGTCTGCTGAATACAGAACTTTCCTTCGTACCATCGTAGAGCCACTTTTGCAGCAATGGTGTCAGCGTGCTGATGAACGCAAATGGTTAGCACCGCAAGTGGCTTACGGATATTTCCCGTGCAACAGTGATAAAAATGATTTAGTCATTTTCGATCCGGAAGATCAAAAGAAGGAACGAGCCCGCATAACTTTCCCGCGACAGATTGCTGATGAACGCCGTTGTATCTCGGATTACTTCCTCCCGCTTTCCGAGAATCGCCGTGACGTCGTAGGCTTTCATGTAGTAACCGCTGGCGAGATAGCCTCGATTACTTCAGCTGAAATGTTCAAGGCCGACCAATACTCTGACTATCTTCACTTTCACGGGCTTTCAGTTGAAACAGCAGAAGCGCTCGCTGAGTTCTGGCATAGAAAAGTTAGGTTGGAGCTAAATATCCACAGCCAAGACGGGCTGACGATCGATTCTCTATTTAGACAAACATATCGCGGCGAGCGGTATAGTTTTGGATACCCGGCATGCCCAAATTTAGAAGATCAAAAGATCATTTTTGATTTAATTAAGCCCGAAGCGCTGGGGATTTCACTGAGCGAAGAGTATCAATTGGTGCCAGAGCAATCGACCAGCGCAATAATATGCCATCATCCGGATGCGTGTTATTTTTCGATTTAATCTAAAAAGAGATTCGGTACCCTTTAGACTACAAACTCTTCCACCACTGAATTTGTTGCTTGAGCAGCGTGGCATAATTGTTTGACAGCAAGACTTTTCGGTTAACCTCACTTCGATACGACAATGCCCACAATCTCGAGTAGGCAGTCGCCGCAGCCAAACTCACGCATAATACCACGAGCAAGGCTCGTCGATTCGGCTGAAGGACCCTCCAGCGAATGAGCAGGACAGCACAGATCCAGACAGTCAAAGCGCCAATCCCAGTCATGAAGATATAACGGGCGCGCTCCGACCGCTTTGAGACATAGCGGATATCAACCTGGTGCACACCTTTGTGAACCACGACGCCAAGCATGCCAGCGTTAATGATCATCCCTTCAGCAGGTCGATTATTAATTCTCACCTCCCAATACTCAGCCCCGACGTACGAATACGGCGTAACAAGCACCGCTGCGCTAGGTGACTTGAGTTTCAGAGATGCCGAATGGAGAGTTAATCCAGTTAGTCTATTTGCGCGGTTAAGCGCGATTAAGTCTTCAGCACCCGTCGACGATTCGATTTTTTCGCAGGCTGTGACGGGAACTACAGCGCGAGCTCCCAGCCCGTCGTCACATCGAATGTCTGAAACAATCGTCGCTTGGTCCGAGGCGCTGTCCTTGCAGCTTTCGAGGCCGGATCCTATCGCACGAGTTAGGTAAAAAGGGAGAAGGGTGCGGCGGTCACCGTCGGCTCTCACCACGGGAAGAAAACAGTCAGCGTTGACTCCAGAAGCCTTCATAAAGCGTGTATATCCTGTCGTGGCCATGCCTCCAGCAATCTCATCAAGCGCGATCGGGCCAACCAAAGGATACGTGTGATGGAACGGAAGATGGTTCGCCTCTAAAAACTGAGCTTGAGTTGGCGGAAGGTTATAATCCCGCAGTACCTGCCAAGACCCATAGCGAAAGATCAAAAACCCTTGCGCGACGAACAGTAGGGCTACCGCTGCGAAGGCGACTCGCTCCATTGCGCGGGTAGCAGAACCTCGGAACCAAAGAATACCGATAACAGAAGTCAGCCATCCGGTTCCAAGCCAGGCCCAACGCATCTCTGTAGTCCATGGAGCAATTCGGTCTGGTGTGAAGCCCTTAATACTCCCGCTTAAATCGAGCGCGTCGGGATCTAGCATCAAGCTAATGCACCAAGCGCTCAAAAGCGCGAAGACAATTGTTGAAGATAGGAAAACACATCGTCGGAGCTGCGCAATCACGCTCTCTCGCATCTGACGGAGATGGGGGCCGAATGACAGGGCAACAATTGCGATCAAAACAAGAGGGCCTACCGCAGTAATTCGCCCTGGGATTCTCATCCATCTGAAACCTGGAACGTACTCGTAACAGAGCCAATGGATGGTGCCACCGAAGGAGTAAAGAAATGGAAAGAGCAACAGAACGATTGCCCACCAATAACGTCGCAGGTTGCTCAGACAGAAAATGACGCCGGCGAACAAAAGGATCGTCCAAAGAGCTGATCCACCAAACGCCGAGTGAACTTCCGCGTGCCATGGGGCGAAAATGTTAGCGAATACACCTGGCCAAGTAAGGTGGTTTCCACGGGCCCATTCGAAGGTGGAGTTAATGACCCTAACGGAATTCATCTCGAGCATCTCGAATGCAGGCAATACATTAGGGGCGGCCAGCATGAATGCGATTACGCCGGCAGCGCTGAGCTGGATGCAGGCTCCAACCACGTTGCGAGAGCCAGCTACTAGAGTTTGATAAATTTGAGTCGGAGCGAGGATCACAACGAGCGCACAGATTAGACCGCCCATGAAGAGTGACGGGGGATACCCACAGGTCAATGCGGATTGAACAAGGATGCCAAAAATTACCAACGACAGCGGGTTTCGGTGTTTGAGGTACCAATATGCAAAAATTACGGCAGCTTGAAAGTAGCAAACGACGTCCAGATAGATGCCATAGCGAAGTTGGTCGAGAGTTCGAAGGTTATACATCACAGCGCCGCTCAACAGGAAGGCTGTGAAGAATCGCATCGGGCCGCACGAGCGTAGAAACCGAATCAATAAAAAATGACTCAATGCAAAGAGTACGACATGCTTTGCCGAGTTCCATAGCAAAGCGCCGCCTTGCATGTAGTTAGGCAAAAAAGTCAGAAGCCAATTTAGAGGATTGAAATACTGGATCGCCGGAACACCGGAAAAGGGAACGCCTCCAGTATAATAAGGGTACCAGATCGTCGGAATGTCTTGCGATCGGTAGAATGTCGTAAGCACATTCGGGAACACTGGCCAGATGACGTAGTCATTGCCAATTGTAAACGGGCTCCAAATTGTCCATCCGACCAACAGCAACGGAAGTGCTAGGCATATCAGGAACTCGAGGATCAGTTCAGGTCGGAGATAACGCATTGCGCCTGGATATATCTAGGGAAATTCGCTTGCACGCTAAGAGTAAACTGCTGAAAACTCAAGAGGGATCGCTTTGATTCACGGATGTTTCGCTGCTACAAGAAATGAGCATATGGGAGAGACTGCGTTAACCGAAACCGCCTTCACGGAAAATCAGGGCAACCTTGTCTATCCGGAGGGAATTTCTGCTCACTATTGGCATCTGGCGCGAAACTGGACCCTAGACCGCGCGCTGCATCGAGACTTTCCCAAGGGAGTAAAGATACTTGAGGTAGGATGCGCGCGTGGCGCGGTAGTGGAAGCATTGCGAAGTAAGGGACACGACGTGTGGGGAGTCGAGAAGTCGATAGAGCTTGCTCCTTACTCTTCCGTGAAGCAGTTCGTTGTTGCTGGAACAGGAGCTGAGGAACTTGATTCCACGTTCCGATCATCGATTCAGGCCATTCTCCTCTTGGACGTTTTAGAGCATCTACCTGAACCGGAACAGTTTCTTGCCGACTTGTTACAGAGCTACCCAAATGTGAAGAGAGTGCTGATTACGGTACCGGCCCGGCAAGAGCTGTGGAGTAACTACGACGACTTCTACGGGCATTTCCGTCGATATGATCTAAAGGGGGTTAGGAAACTAGCCATCGGAGCCGGATGCGCCTTAGTCTGGCAGAGCTATTTCTTTAGACTCCTCTATTTGCCGATGCTTTTCTGCAAAGCCGCTTCAGTTAATCGATCAACCGCTCCGCGCATTCCCACGGGAGTTGGGACCATCGTGCACCGTATTATTGCTGCTGTGTGTAAGATTGAATATCGACTTCTCCCTTCCTACGTTCCTGGATCGTCAATCGTCGCCGTATTCTCTCGATGATTACTCGGGCCAAAAACTACTCGGGCCAAAAACTACTCGGGTCTGTGTGCCAAGAAAAAAAGTTCGACACCTTTTCGGCTATTCCGGAAATTAAAGAAATTAGCGTAATAAATGACGCTACAGATAAGCTTTTGAACAAAACTATAATCACCGTCAGCAAAGCTCTTGAGAGATTTTTCCGGATTTAGGTTGACCAGAAACTTGGTAAAGGAATACATCGGAAATCCCCACGTAGTGAGGCTATCGACTACAAGTCCATTTGCAAGCGCCAAGCCTTGAAGCTCGTCCACAGTTGGATGGCTTACATGGCCAAAACTTTTTTCAGTTTCGTGAATTTTTCCGGCAGGACAACTAACGAATAAATAACCACCGCTATCAAGCATCTTTGCCAGATTTGCAAAGGCTTCCGATCGTTTCTCTATGTGCTCAAGCACTTCACAACATACGATCAGATCAAACTTACTGTTTAAACTTTCCTGTGTAATATCTAGCGCACTAAATTCAGCCCAAGGAAAACGAGATTGATTTTTTGCAATGACTTGTGGTGACAGGTCGACGCCAGTAATTTTTGCTCTTGATCCGAAAATTTCCGAAAGAAGTGTAAGATATTCACCCGGTCCGCAACCAACATCCAAAATTCGCGACACTTTGCTACCGGAAGTGGTGCGAGAAATGAGAGGGGTCGATTCAATCAATCTCTGTGTAACTCGGCGACGATGCCTGGCGCCCGGATTCCACTTGATAAAGTCATCAAGACGAGACCATTGTTCGTCGTAGGCTTCAGGGCCCAACGCATGTAATTCAGCTACAGATTCGGTTTGGTGGCTCACTCAGGCCCGTCTTAAGAAATTAATGAAATACAGTATAGGTAGGCGATTGGTATTATACACCTTCAGCTTTGTAAAGCTTACGCAGCTTGGAATATTTTTGCTCGATCAAATATCCCCCTTCCAGTGAAGGGGGATATGATTTGTCTCCGAGTCTTACCGCCCTTATATGCTTAAAAAATGTGCTATTACTTCCGCTTATCCATCGGCGTATAATCCGACTGCGTTGCACCGGTATAAACCTGGCGTGGCCGTCCGATCTTCGCCGCTGGATCTTTGGTGTATTCCAACGCGTGAGCGATCCAACCTGGCATTCGCCCAAGGGCAAACATCACGGTGAAGGCGTTTACGGGGATTCCCATCGCGCGATAAATTATGCCGCTGTAAAAATCTACGTTCGGGTAAAGTTTGCGCTCAACGAAGTAACTGTCTTTAAGCGCAGCTTCTTCAAGCTCCTTCGCAATATCAAGTAATTTGTCGCCATTCTTGGTTTTCGATAACAACTTATCGCATGCGGCTTTGATAATCTTAGCGCGCGGGTCGAAATTTTTGTAAACTCTGTGGCCAAACCCCATCAGCCTAAATGTACTATCTTTGTTTTTCGCTAACTCGATGTACTTTTTGACGCCTCCGCCATCCTTCTGGATTTGCTCAAGCATCTCGATTACTTCCTGGTTCGCGCCGCCGTGCAACGGGCCCCAAAGAGCGCAGATTCCTGCAGTAACGCTTGCAAAGAGATTTGCTCCGCTGGAACGCACGATTCTCACCGTAGACGTTGAGCAGTTTTGTTCGTGATCGGCGTGCAAGATTAACAGAAGGTTTAAAACAGATGCGTAGTCAGGATCGACTTCATAAGCTTCCGCTGGATTTTTGAACATCATCTGCAGGAAGTTTTCACAATAACCGAGGCTGTTATCCGGATAGATAAACGGCTGCCCGACTGATTTCTTGTAAGCATACGCTGCGATGGTTGGAAGTTTTGCAAGTAGTCGTACCGCATTGCGATCCATCCGCTCTTCGATGCTGCTTACCTCGTTCTGGTAGAATGCAGAAAGTGAGCAAACAACGGATGCCATAACTGACATCGGATGTGCGTCGCGTGGAAACCCATCGTAAAAGTTCTTTATATCTTCATGCAATAACGTGTGCTTCTTCACACGCGTAACAAAAGCCTCGAGCTCCAACTTCGTCGGCAACTTGCCGTACATCAAAAGATACGCAACTTCTAAGAACGTACTTTTTTCAGCTAGCGTCTCGATCGGGATACCGCGGTACCGAAGAATCCCATTTTCGCCGTCGATAAAAGTGATAGCGCTCTGACAAGCGCCGGTGTTCATGTATCCGGGGTCGAGGGTGATGTATCCACTCTTGGCCCGCAGGGAGGAAATGTCGATACCCATCTCACCTTCGCTACCAACGACGACAGGCAATTCATGCGTTTTATCGCCAGCTACTAATTTTACTGTTTCACCCATTTCGTTCCCCCGTAACTTATAAACTAGGGCCATTTCTCCAAGGCTGCCATCCTCGGTAAAAGCGTTGCTTGCTTACTTTTGACAAAAATTAAAAGCTCGCCCTTACCCTATAGAATGCGTATTCTAGTCGCTCAGATTCAGGTACCGCAATGAAAAACAGGGGCGGACGGTTAATTTATTAAGGGCACATGGACAAAAAGAAATCTCTCGGTAGTTCAGAGCGGATTCTCGCAGCGGCGGCAGCGACGCACCGGGATGCGAAGGCGATTAGGCGAATTAATCCCGTCGGGATGCGGGTGGTGGTTCGGCTCGTAAAAGACTCCGATCAGACGGAATCTGGGCTTTATTTGCCTGAGGGCGCAAAGCAAGCGCTAACGGAGAGCATGTTAGCCGAGGTAGTTGAGGTGGCCACCGCGCAAGAAACCCATTCCGAGGATGAGACGAATGTAAGTGGAATCCCGCTAGGAGCCTTGGTGCTGATTAGAAAGGACATCGGCTGCCGAATACCTTGGGACGAAGAGCTAAGAATCCTAGAAACAAAGGATGTTTTAGCGGTCATCGACGAGATGATAATCTCGTGAAAATAACGACGAGATGATAATCTCGGGAAAATAACGTCGAGATGAGAATCTCGGGAAAATAACGTCGAGATGAGAATCTCGTGACGACAACGTCGAGATGAGAATCTCCTGAAGTCAGAGCCGAGTCGATATTCTTGGGAAAACAGCGCCGAGCTGAGAATTTCCTAACCCTACAACCGTAACGCCGCTTCAAGCTCGTGCGCGCAGCCTTTATTAGCCATCACCATCCGGATCATCGGATACGCAGCTAGCTCCGTAAGTTCTTTGACCACCCCGCCCTCGCCGTTGTTCGGATACCAAATTGCGACTGCTCCGGCTTCTATAGCCAGCAACGCAGCGGAAAGATCCCACGGCTTCATCGAAAATTGGATTAAAATATGCTCCCGGGCGCGCGCTAGACGGGTACAATCGCCGGCATATCCACCCAGCCTGTAACACCCATCAACCAAATCTGCGTTTCGAAGCTTGGAAAGCAGATCTATTTCACCGCGTTTTCCGGGGTAAAACAGCACTCCACATTCCCGAAGCATTGGGGCTGCGGCAGCCATTATGGTTTCACGCTCCGCCCACGGTAGAAGATTCTTCGCTGGTTGAGGGTTGGATGACAGGTCGTATGACAAAGGAGTCACTCGACAACCCTTACCCTTCTCCGCGCTCCAAACTACCCGATCCGCAAGTGAAACGAATGTAACGCTCTCTATAATTCCGTTTCGCACCACGCCTACGATAGGACCGAAGCTCTCCTGCATCGGATGAAGCATGGGACCGAAAAAATTAAGCGCGCGACGGCAGTTATTAGTTCCGTCTAGCGGATCGACTAAAAAATACGTTTCCAACGATCCGAGGAGTGCGTGGCTTGCTGGATCCTCCTCGCTCACCAGCGGCATGGTCGGTGATCCGCTCTGCTTAGCGACAACTTCACGGATCGCAGCATCACTTAACATGTCCAGATTTAACACGAAGGTGAAGTCCTCCTTGCGAGTAGCAACGATCGACCTCCCGGACGCTATCTCTGCTAGCATCGCTTTAGCGCCAGCTATCGCTGCGCATTCCGCTATTTCCGCTTCTTGTGATCTTGACACTACAGGCAGCTCCTACGACGATCCTTTCAGACGAATTTTTTGGTTCGTGCTCGATTCAGTTAAAGTCTAACTCTCATTGCGCTGCGTGGCCACTAGAACGAACACTAAATCTAAATTAAACGGCGAGTTACTCACGCTGATTGACGATTATCTCAAGCAATTTGCTGGCGGAAACGAGTCCCATACCTCACGCGCAAAACAGTACGATCTAGCGCGCTTCAAAGAGTCGCTCGTGACCCAAACCGGCAAAACGCCGGAAAAGCTCAAACTTTCAGAGTTTACCCATTCAGCGATTTCTCGGTTTGTTGAGGAGCTTCTGCACCGCGGCGAAAGCCCCGCGACAGTTTCAAGACGCCTTGCTACGGTTAAGCACTTCGCCCGCATGCTCTCAGAACAACGCCGTGATTTTGTTAATCCTGCCCGTCAAGTAAAGGCACCCAAGGCTGATGTACTACGACCGCATGGACTATCTTCTAAGGAACTAAGCGCTGTCGCTGCTCACACAAGGAAGCGAATTGTGGAACGACCAACGTTTGCAAGGCTTCGCGATGCTACGTTGATTCAGCTTCTTGTCGAAACCGGACTTCGTGCAGACGAAGTTCGACTGCTTAGACTGAAGCAATTAGATGCAAATTCATCGAGAATTTCTAATGTACGCACGAAAGGCAAACGCTTCAGAGCTGTATACATCCCGTCGACTATGCGTGAGCCGCTCGCTCAGTATCTTCAAGCGCGTGAGAAGGAATTGCGCAGATTCTATACGATGTTGCCACGCACTACGAATCTGGAGATTCCTGTGTTTATAAGTACGTACTCTGTTGATCCGCTAAAACCGGAGTCATTCTTACTCGGACCCAAAACCGTCTGGCGCGCTGTGCGACAGGCTAGCGTTGATAAGAAACTCCATCCGCATCTACTCAGGCATTCCTTCGCTTTGGAGTTACTCGACGAAACCAAGGACATCAGATTGGTGAGCCAAGCGCTTGGACATAGCGATGTGCGGGTTACGATGCGATATACGGAGCGCGAGGAAGCTGAGATCGCTGCGGCGCTTGAACGGCGGCGGGCGAAGAATCGGTAGAACGCTGATTTGGTGGAGATATTAGCCGTAGCACCGCATTTCTCTTGTCGATGATTTTAGCCTGCCCGGCGCAATCGTTTTCCGAGAGCAATTCTAATACTGCTCTTTCAACGCCAAGTAATCGGGAAAGTTCATCATCTGCTTTACCGCCAAAGTTTACGATGTCGCGATCGCGCTTTAACC
This sequence comes from Bdellovibrionota bacterium, assembly GCA_041739515.1. Taxonomy (GTDB): domain Bacteria; phylum Bdellovibrionota_C; class UBA2361; order UBA2361; family UBA2361; genus JBGSNS01. The sequence goes on along the minus strand of JBGSNS010000288.1, from coordinate 8,945 downwards.
TGGCAAACGCAGCGTGAATTTTCGTAATCTTTGCAAGTTCTTCATGTGAAACGATTTTACCTGCGACACGCGAAACAGACTGCGTAATATCAATCGCTGGCCGCAAGCCGCGGGCGGCGACCGCCGCGTGCAATACGATATGACCGTCTAGCAAACTTTTGATTTCATCCGCCAACGGATCTGAATCGTTGTCCCCGTTCATGAGAACAGTATAAACAGCAGTAATGCTTCCACGATCATCGTTGCCGGAACGTTCCAATAGGATCGGAAGCTCGCTGTAAACAGATGCGGTATAACCTTGCCGCACCGGCAGCTCTCCCGCTGCAAGCGAGATCTCGCGCAACGCCCTCGCAACCCGAGTAAGTGAGTCCATCAACAGTAGGACTTTCTTTCCCGCATTGCGGTGATACTCAGCGATCGCTGTGGCGGTCTCGGCAGCAAGGTATCGGCGGGCAGCACTTTCATTACTTGTCGCCACGACGACAGTTGTTCGGACTCGCGCCTCCTGAGACAAATGATCGTTTATAAACTCTCCGATTTCGCGACCGCGCTCTCCGATTAGTCCCACTACGATCACGTCTGCATAAGAGCCCGAAGCAAGCATTCCCATGAGGGTAGATTTTCCAGCACCCGCTCCCGCAAAAAGACCGATTCGCTGCCCCAAACCAAGCGGAAGCAACGCATCTAAAACCGATACTCCGGTAAGAAACTGTTCTGAAATCGCCGTTCTCTTTAACGGAATAGGTGGATCACGCCTAATATCCCAACCAGATGCGTTGCCGATAAATGACGGGTCGACATCGATCGGCCGGCCGAAACAATTGACCACCGTGTTACCGCTTAGCGCTACCTCGCAAAGCGGCAAACCTTGATTGCAAACTCGCACTACTTGTCCCGCCGCTATCCCTGAGACTACATCAAATGGCGCTAGTACTACCCGCTCCTCCTCGAACCCTACAACACGAGCCAGCAAAGGAGCGGAGCTGTCCACATAGATCTCACAGATCGAAGCCTGCCGAACGTACGGAAGCGATGCTATGACGGCGGGACCGCGCACCGCGATTACTCGCCCAGAGATTTCTAAATTATTAGAGATCATCGAGCACCGCCCTGGAGCGCAGAACGCCAGTCCAAGGAAATTTCACCACTGCGTCCAACCAGTCGTGCGCATCCAATAGCGACTGAAGCATCACGAATGATCTCTAGATCATCGTTGTCTGGCACCGACTGTGACGGATTCACGAACAGTTGGGTAAAGCGATTCGGTAGTTGTTGATAGATTTTAGTTACCTGATCTAGCAGACGTTGCTGCAGAATTGGCTCGAGTGCTGGAGCATCTAAAAACTCTCTAAGCGCTTGACTTGCTATTTCGTGCGCTTGTCTGAGCGCTCTCGTATCAACCTCGGCTAGCTGCAATCTCACGCTCGAAATTATCGCGGAGATGCTGCGATCGACTAGCTTAGCGACCCTACTCGTTAACACCGCTCGCAATCGACGAATTCGGCGCGCAAGCAGCCCACGCGTGGTTCGAACCTGGACATCTCGGGCCTCAAGCGCAGAATTAAACCAACTAAGAGTGTCCGAAAAAAGAGGAGTTCTTGGCGGACTTGTGCCGTTATTCCCAGCCGGAAGCCCAATAAATGTTAGCGCCATGCGATACTATCGGTGATCTTTACGCTTAGTTGCTAAAAATTATCGCGAGAGATGAATCGTCCCATGAGACACTCACCAGGGACACTCACCAGAGACCCCTGTCGCGATAAGCGGCATTAAATTCAAGAAATTAGCCAGGAATTTGGGTGTCCAAATTCCGTACCAATTTCATACAGCCCTGATAAGAGTCAGACTCTTATTCCGATGGATGGATATCCCCAGTATAAATTTTTTCAACTGTAGTCGGTCCCGCGTAGTCCCCATTTTGAAGTAGCGGGCTATCTTTCGGCACAAACGATAAATCGACCTGCCAAAGTGCATTGTCGAGTGGTCGATAGAGAGGCTCCAAAATATCGTAAAGCGCAAATCCATGGGCCGTCATGAAATCTATTACTTCGTGAATTTGTCCGAAGATCGTGGACTCAATGATTACATACTGAGCTTTTTTTTCTTTAAGCAGCCACACGGAACCCTTCAATACCGAGATCTCAGAACCATCGACGTCGATCTTGATTAAAACTGGACTAGGCATCTTTCCTTCACGCGCCAAATAATCGAGGCTCACTTTTTTAATCTCACGAGTGGAGTAAGTTTCGTTGTTCATCACGTCATTATCAGGAACAAGACCTGAGTATTGATGATTCCGTGTCAACCTCAACGATCCCATTCCGCACTCTTCGGCAGCAGCGGCGATCATATACGTCGCGTTGGGCAATTTCGCGCAAATCTCCTTTAGGTATGGTTCTTGCTCCGCTACCGGCTCGATCAGTACGTGCAAACTCTCCGGAAACACCTCGTACAATTCCGGTGTACCACGCTGCACACCAACATCGATTACAACGCCGGGCTTAAATCCAAGCGCACGAAGGTGCAGCAACGCACCCATTTTAGTCTGTCTAAGTGCCGTGTCCATCATCATCGCTCGAAGCTAACATAAAGCTTGCATGGTGCTAGTGGAGGATTTGTTTCGATTGAATTTGTCCCAATAACCGCCCGAACTACCTAGACTTCCTAAAGGGAGGGATGGCGTTGGTGTCCTAGGAACCGAGGATCAAAAGATTTTGATTCCAATTGAGAAAATCTCATGCTACTCACCGCTAGCCCGTTTGTGACGGAGGCCAGAGATTTTCGGTAGGTTTTTTCGGGGCTACAGCCCTGGGTCAGAGCTAGAACCAGCGCTTTCTTACACACCGGGCCGTGTGCGAGAGTGCGAATATACTGGTGCATCGCAGTCGTGACCAACGCCCCCTTCTATGAAAGCAGGATAAGGCGTTCGACTGTGATTGTGCTTTGATCGTTTCTACAAACGGCGCCAGGAGCTGACCGCTTCTCGGCGCCGCTTGGATGGAGGTTATAAAGGGACTTCAAACTCCCCCAAGGTTATCAAAAAGACCCTGGCTTCCATCAGAGATCGGGCATCAGAGATCGGGCATCAAAGATCAGGCATCAAAGATGGCGTGCCTGTTCACTTCACGGAAAGTACTTTTTCAGCGCGCTTTAAGAAAAACATTTCAATGCTCTCAGCGAGCACCGCTACTTCAGCGGCCGAAATCTCTCCGCTAAGTACCGTTTTTACAAATTTATCTCCGCTCATCCGTTCAACCCCAAGCGGTGCCGGAAAGTGTACTTCGACGTTTGCTTCCCGCATTAACTCCCGGTTTTCACGCTCCCGTAACCCTCCGTGAGTACGGACAACCGTGGCTTTCAGCCTTTGTTGATCTGCCAAGCGTTGAGCCAACCACACCAAATCTCCTCCGAGCAATTGAGTCACTCGCTCTTCCGATGCCCCATCCGGTGGTAGAGCACGCTTGGAAATCGAGAGGCGATGCCACTCTTGGGAAACGAAGAATCCAGGCTCAAGACGATTTCGGCGCGGAGCGGAATTCTCCAAATCATTTACTCCAACACATACATGCGAGAGAAAGACATCGACGTTCATAATCGTGTTCCGGCCCTCAACAAGCCGGCGTTCCGCGTTCTGCAATTCGAGCTGTTGATCCGCTAGAAGATCAGGAATGATTCGAGATAGCTCATCAGCAGTAGCACCTTGGGAGCGAACGCGCTCACGCAACGAATTTAGATCCAACCCATGAAGGCTTGTCTTTGTATGTTCAATAGCAGCGTCCAGCCGTGGCAGGTCGCACTCACGAAAACGCATTACTCGAACGATCGGATTTTCAACCCGGGATACTACCTCGTCGACCCACCGTCCAATAGCTGGGTTACCAGCGCGAAGTGGTGCTAGATGCTCACGCAACAGCTTAGCTTCAAACTCAAAAAAAAGTCGCACGGCGGGTTGAAGCTCCATTGAGATGCGAGTCTCATTCTTTTGAGTGGTGTCGTACGTTGGACGTGACGAATGAGGGTTGGGAACTTGAAACGACATGAGATGGTTATGGGTTACTGGGCAAAGAATCGCTCATTACTGTTCCAAAAGCTCAAATACCGGCCAATAATCAAGGCCTTCCTCGCTGTGCCAACCGGACCCAGCGCGAATGGCGCCGGTTTACATCCGATAAAATCAGCTGCATAATCGCGTACTTAAATTTATCTCAGAAAGCAATTCGTACGCTCACGGTTATGAACAATAGAATCAAATTACAGGCGGCCGGACAACATTGGAGTAACGCGGTAGCAGATGTGGTGGTTGAACGTTTTCCAGACCTCCCCGTATACACCTGTGCCGCCGGAATCAGTCCTTCCGGAATCGTTCATTTCGGCAATTTTCGCGACGTAATGACCGCTGTCATGGTGGCCGATGCATTGAAAGCACGAAATAAGAAAGTTCGTATTATTTTTTCGTGGGACGATTTCGATCGTTTTAGAAAAGTTCCGGCCGGGGTTCCAGTTGATTTCGCAAAGTATGTTGGAATGCCCTTAACCTCTTTCCCAGATCCGACTGGAGAGTTTCCATCGTATGCCGCTCGCTTTGAAGATGAGTTCGAGCACGCGATGCAACAGCTTGGAATCTCACTCGAGTATCGGTACCAGACGAAAGAATACACAAGCGGTCGATACGATGATCTTATAGTTTCTGCGATGAACGCGAGAGCGAAGATCGCGCAAGTTCTACTTTCCTTCATGTCTGATAAAGGAAAGGCTGAAAAGAAAATCGATCCGGAGCAGTACGCGCGCGATTATTATCCGATCTCGCTTTACTCCCGATTTTCAGGAAAGGATATCACCAAGATCCTAGGGTTTGATGGCGTTTCAAAGGTTGAATACCTATGCGTCGAAACCGGCAAACAAGAAATCGTCGATTTAAAAGTGGATCGAATTGCAAAGCTTGCTTGGAAGGCAGATTGGCCGATGCGGTGGGGAGTCGAGGAGGTCGTCTTTGAACCCGGTGGCAAAGACCACGCGTCCCCCGGAGGTAGTTACGATGTCTCCAGCGCTATCGCGCAACAAGTGTTCGGCAGATCAGCTCCGGTTTTTGTAGGATACGAATTTATCGGGTTGCAAGGCCTAGGTGGAAAGATGTCAGGCTCCAAAGGTAATGCCGTTTCGCCGAAACAGCTCTTGGAGATTTACGAAGAGCCACTCCTTAAGTGGATTTACGCCAGAAAGAATCCAGAGCAACCCTTTAATATCGCTTTTGACTCTGAGATTTTTCGCCAATACGACGAGATGGATCGCGAGGTCGCTACCTATCGCGCTGGGACGTTAGAAAATCATGCGCGACGCGCCCTAGAAATTAGTTTTGCGGACCGTGAGGGCCGACTCTCCCAGGAACAACACCCGATCCCATTTCGCCAAGCGGTGGGTCTCGGGCAGATCTTGCAGTGGAACACGGCTAAGGTGAAGGAACTCTCACAGAGGCTAAACCTGGAATTTTCGGAAGATTCGATCGATGCGCGACTCCCGAAAGCTAGAGCGTGGCTTGAGAACTACAATCCCGATCAGCTAATTACACTGCTCTCCGAACGCAATGCGACCTACTTGGAAGCTATGTCAGAGGAAGCGCGCGGTTACGTCCGTCAGTTACGCGAAGCGCTGGCCGGCGGAATGACAGAAATAGAAGACATGGAGAAGTTGCTCTACGGAATTCCGAAACTTCCTGATGCAGACAAGAAGATTAATTCTGGCCGGCAACGAGCATTCTTTAAAGATGTGTATAAGCTCTTAATTAACGATGAGACCGGTCCACGCCTAGCTACATTTTTGTGGGCAGCAAAACGCGAGCAGATTCTTAAGTTGTTAGACGTTTAGCTAATTTCTGTTTGTCTGAGTTATGAAATAACTTCAGATCCAATAGCATTTCCGCGGAATCTCTTTACAAGCGGAATATTCAAGCCGTCAAAGAATACGCCCAATTCATCAAGCCCTTTCCAAACTTTCGCCGACAGAGTTTCACTGAACGCGGGCACCTGCTGCTGCGACTCCGCTTCATCTTCCAATGCGTGATACGCTTTGAAAAGAAATTGCGTGCCGTTAAGTATCGTAGCCTTTACTTCGCTAGAAGGCTGCGCAGTGTAGGCAGAGCCATCATGATGAAGATAGTAGCTAAGTTCGAACGTTCGAAACACTTTTTCCGCACCGTTTAGATTTTCGACAGAGCCACGAACTCGCCGCTCATAGTTATGAATGTAGTGCTTTACGCCTGACTCTGCGTTCAGCCATGGATCCATGCACTCCGCGGTCGACAAGGAAAAGAGCTCGCCGGTTTTTCGTACGAATTGAAATAGGCCGCAGGCCGAAGTAGTGGACGCACGCGCCATAGGATTGAATCCGGATTCGACGTCTGCAATCGCAAGTAATACCGCTTGGTCTTCGAGGGAAAGCCCAGCTTTCCGAGCTTGATACAAGATCGCCCTCACTGATTCTCGCTGTGTGCAGTTAGGTGCGCCGGCACGTAGTAGTTCCCGCACTCCGCCCCGGTTAATTTCCTCAGCATCAAACGCCCTTGTGAATCTAGACGCAGCTATGATTCGATCAACGATCTCACTAGAGATTTTGCTCAATATCATCTGTTTATGCAGCTCAGCACCGGTAGAGATAAGCACAACAAGAACCGCAGCGAATAGAGCATTGAGCATCGCATGGATCGGATGGCGATAGAGGTAACGATAGATGGTACGTATTGAAAGACCGATTGTCAGAACTATAGTGTGCAACAGAAATATCGTCCCACGCACGACATAGGTCGGCACCACAAGCCATGGAGAGATCGGGATCGGCGTTGGCTTAGCGACTTCGGCGCTAGCATGAGCCTCAGCCATTTCTTCGATTAGGAGCGACTTAAAAGCACTCGCGTTCGCGGACGGATCACGACTCTCCTCTAATGGTAGAGCATTAAATCCACGCTTATCTCTCAGTCTTACTACGTTCATAGACACCTCTTCACGCGAAAACGGGGGGCCGTATGGTCGCCCCGAATCGGTCTTCTTCGAACAATGGAGTTATGGAGATTTCTCCCGGTCGCGTTCAGATAAGTAATAATTAGAATGATTTTGAGAGGTTAGCCGGGCTATAATTGGGCGCTCGTGGCGATCTACAATTTCCCGGCAACTCGTTTTCGAACCACCAGTATTAACTCTGAAAGTTCCTGCGATCGTAAAAGCAATAGCCCCAATACATAGCCTAGCCCCATCGCAGCGAGGGCGAATATTTGTGCAATCCATGGGTGAAGCATACTCACGGCAGATCCGACCCACACAAATGCTGCGCCAGCGACAATCGACGCAAGCAAGCTGACAAAGACTGCGCGGACGAATATTCCAAGCGCTAGTCGTGGAAATCTTCGAAGCGCCACTGCTATCGCGATTAGAAATGAGATCATCGCTGCAACGCTAGACGAGAAGGCAAGGCCAACGTGTCCGAAACTTGGAAGTGACAGAGCAGCAATTGAGCTAGCCTCACCAAATACGGCTTCCCTAAGCTCTTCTGTAAATATGAGTGCACTAATAACGTAAGTCATTAAGCTCAGAAGCCCTAAGAGACTGGGCGTCTTAGTATCATGCGAAGCTATAAACGCGCGGGTGATCATTGATTGACAGCTCATCGCCCACAATCCGACGGCTAAACCCTGCACCGCCGCTGCGGTCATCACCGTATCACGCGCCGTAAACGAACCTCGTTCAAATAAGATTCGCACCAAATCTTGCGCGTCAATCCATAGCCATACCGACATCGGTATCAGGACAAAACTCGTCCATCGAAGACTTCTGGTTAATTGTGCATTAAAGCCATCAGCATCACCGTCGACTTTCGCTTTAGCAAGCATCGGCAACAAAACAGAAGCAAGCGCTATCGAAAAAATTCCTATTGGTAATTGCGTTAAGCGATCGGCATAGAACAACCACGACACAGCACCATGACCCAACCATGATGCAAACACGGTGGCGAGAAAAATCGTTCCTTGATAGACAGCCGCACCAAGAGTTGCTGGAAGCAACAACTTACAAATTGGGCGAATGACATCTCCGCGCCACGCCATCGTTGGCAATAACGGCAACTTCGCCCGACGGAGCGCAGGGATCGGAGTAACGATCTGCGCTACCCCGCCGATCAAAACCGACCATGCTATAACGAAGATTGGCTCAGTTGAATGGGCCGCAAGTAACGCGCCTCCGATCAACACTATATTCATCGAGATTTGTGCCGCTGCCGGCGCACCGAAGATTTTTAATGCATTCAGCGCCCCGCCGATCGCTGCCACAAGGCTCACACACAGTAGCAGCGGAAACATGATTCTTGTAAGCTCAACAGTCAGTTCTTGCTTGCTGCCGGCGTCCGCAAATCCAGGAGCCATTAGCCCAACGACCTGCGGCGCAAACAACATTCCGAGAACGCTTAATCCACCCGCCAAGACACATACAAAACCGAGCGCTGAGCGAAACGCTTCGTTTCTCTGCTGTGTGCCATCTTTAATCTTTCCAACGAACACTGGAACGAACGCTGAGTTAAGCGCTCCTTCAGCGACGAAACTTCTAAGCAAATTAGGTATTCGAAACGCTACGAAGAAGGCGTCTGCTAACGGCGAGGCGCCAAAGAGTCTGGCGATCAGCAAGTCGCGGACGAAACCGAGGACACGGCTCACCAAAGTAAGCCCGCCAGTAATCGCTGCGCCACGAAATAAACTCATCGGTAGGTGCTTACGGTCGTAGCATGGAATTGGACCAGCTGGGAACGCGAAGTGTTACTTCGCAGCCTAATCAACCCCTTTGCAGTTTCAAATTAAACTCAAAGCGGCGAGTGGCATATCGAGCCCACCATTGATGAAGAAAGTTAGTGCAAGGTCTCCGTAAGAGCGCGGGGCAACGCCCACTACTGTCCGGTAGAAAGTGGCCATA
>JBGSNS010000277.1:0-4188 GCA_041739515.1 Bdellovibrionota bacterium | reverse complement strand
GAATCCTGATTAAATTCCACCACGAAGGACACTAAGAACACAAAGGAATTTGGCTCGCCTTCGTGTTGTTGGTGTTCTTCGTGGTGAACAAAGTCTATTAACTGCTCATTTGAACGGCGCTTATCCAGCCACCGCCGTGCTTGCCATCACTACGACCGGCTCGCGGCCTTCGTTGATGACCTCCGCGGTGATCACGACTTCCTTAATTCCGGATGTGCTTGGGATATCGAACATAATATCCAGCATGCACTTCTCGATGATCGAGCGAAGTCCACGAGCACCTGTCTTGCGCGCAAGCGCCTTCTTAGCGATCGCTTCTAGAGCACCGTCTGTAAATGTTAATTCTACGCCTTCCATGCCTAGCAAGTGACGATACTGTTTTGTTATCGCATTCTTCGGTGTGCTCAGGATTTGCACTAATGCAGCTTCGTCTAGCGGATCGAGTGGTACTGTCACTGGTAGTCGTCCGATAAATTCCGGAATCATTCCGAATTTTAGAAGATCTTCGTTTTCTACCAAACTTAGCATTCGATTCGAGTCAGTTTTTTTAGTTGCCTCGGCTACGGTTCCAAAGCCCAAGCTTTTCTTTCCTGTCCTCTGACTGACTACGCGATCGATGCCCTCAAACGCGCCGCCAACGATAAATAGAATATTACTTGTGTCTACCTGAATGAATTCTTGTTGTGGGTGCTTTCGGCCGCCTTTCGGAGGAACGTTAGCGCGCGTTCCCTCGATAATCTTAAGCAATGCTTGTTGAACTCCTTCTCCGGACACATCACGCGTCACAGAAGGTGAGTCGCTTTTGCGAGCAATCTTATCGATTTCATCTATGTACACGATCCCGCGTTGAGCACGCTCAACGTCGTAGTCCGCAGCTTGTAGAAGATTTACGATAATATTTTCAACGTCCTCTCCAACGTATCCAGCTTCCGTCAACGTAGTAGCGTCAGCGATCGTAAACGGTACATCGAGAGTCTTTGCGAGTGTTTGCGCCAATAACGTCTTGCCTGACCCAGTTGGGCCAAGAAGAAGGATGTTAGACTTTTGAATCTCGATTTCATTTCGAGAGTTCGCATTGTTATGGATTCGCTTGTAGTGATTGTGAACAGCTACTGCCAAAGCGCGCTTAGCGTGATCTTGCCCGATGATGTACTCATCCAGCGAGGCCTTAAGCTCTTTAGGTGTTGGGAGCTTGAGTTTCGCACCGACGGCTGGGCTCTCTGCTAACTCTTCAGTCAGAATATCGTTGCAGAGCTCGACGCATTCGTCGCAGATATAGACGCCTGGACCAGCAACGAGTTTTCTGACCTCTTCCTGAGTCTTGCCGCAGAAAGAGCAAACCAAGTTGTGTGTTCGTCGACCAAAATCTCGTGCCATAACCGTTATAACCTCTTAAGCTCGCTTCAGACCTCATTTGAGGCTTGTGCGTTAAAAAACAACCTACTTTCGTACAGATGCGAGAACAGGTGCGACCGAACTGCGCTGACGTGTATCTTATTTGTAATACTTTAATCGGGTTGCTTGCGGGGAGGACCGCTCAGCGGTAAAGGTCTGAAGATATTAGGAATAACTTATGGCAACAAGAAAATTCAAAGAAGAAGAGCGAGTACGTAGAGCGACCCAAAAAGGTTGCGACGGAACGGTTATCGAGGTGAGAACCGAGCTTGAGAATGCAGGCCTGAGCGAAGAATCACGAGAGAAGGGTCTGATGATCGGAGTTAAATGGGACAACGGCACGATCTCATTTCTAGCGCCCGATGCTCTCGAAGCCGCCTAGAATCCGAATAGTCGGTTTTATAGAATCACAATTCCTGGCGCATTCGCCACAAGAAACGCTAGTAGTCCATCGTTCTGCAGGTTCGTATAGAGGGTGACATCGCCCTTCTTGCACTCAGTCGTCTCACCGTCAGAGACACTGTTCGTTCCCGATGAAACCACGCCTACGATACCGATTACCGGAGTACCATCAGCAAAAAAAGCTGATCCGATTAGCGGGCCACCTGAGTCACCGAAGCACGGATCCACATTGCCGCCATCAAATGTTTCGCCAAACACATGATTCGGCGTGATGATCATAGCCTTAGTCGATCCAAATTTTAGAACCCCCGATCCGCCAGCTTCATCAAGCCCGAACCCGAAAACCAAAAGCTCGCTGTCGAGCAGAATTGGACTTGATGCGATTATCGGAAGAATAGGAGCTGCAAGGCCTGGGACGGAGACTACTGCAACGTCGTTAAACACCGCATTAAGTTCTAGGCTTTCAAAGTACCCCGGAGCAATCGTTACATGCGAAGCTGCATAGGCGGCGCCTTGAGTGATGACAGTGATTTGTTTGGCGACGACAGCACAATGACCAGCCGTCAGTACTTTGCCAGGAGCCACAACAACTCCTGAACACGAAGCTAGAGCGCCATCTGTAGTGACTATTTCAAGGCGCATCATCTGTGGCGAGCCCAACTCCGGCTGCTCCGAACCATTTAAGACTTTTGCGCGATCGTTTGAGCTAAACGAAACGGAACCGCCCTGATCGCTAGGGGAATTAAGATTATTACTTTTAACGGTCACTCGTGTCGACCCGTCGTTGCATCCCAACACGCAGCACGCCAAAAGTGCTGCGCAAGAAACGGATATCAAAATATGAATTATTGGGGCGCTGATATTATTACGCATGCAGTTATTAAGCATGTCGTTGAGTTTACGGCGAACAAAATCTAATTGAAACAGCGCTCTTGTCCGGTTAAATATTACTTTAACAACCGCGATATCGCCTTCTTACGGTCCTTCTGCCCAAATACGGATGTCCCTGCTACTAGGACGTCAACACCACGCTCAAGGCAGTAGGGGGCAGTTTTTGAGTCTATTCCGCCGTCAACTTCGAGAAGAAATTCGTACCCGTAAGTTTCGCGAGCCGCAGCTAACTGCTCAATCTTTGAAAGAACATTACCGATGAATTTCTGACCACCCCAACCCGGATTAACCGACATCACCAGAACAAGATCGGCTAGCTCCAAAACTTCTCTTACCGACTCAACCGGTGTTCCTGGATTGAGAGCGACGCCAGCCTTGGCTCCGTGCCCTTTGATTGATTGCAAAACGCGATGCAGATGAGGACATGCTTCTACGTGCACCGTTATGCATTGGGCTCCTGCATCGATGAACGCTTCGATGTGCTTCTCCGGATTGTTAATCATCAAATGAACATCACGAAACAGATTCGGCGCGGACTTTTTCGCTGCTGCCACGACGTTGCTCCCGAAAGTAATCGGGGGAACAAACGATCCGTCCATCACGTCGATATGGAGCCAGCGAGAGCCCGCCTTAACTATGTTTTGAATCTCAGCACCTAGATTTGCGAAGTCGGCGGCTAACAACGATGGGGCTACGAGTGGAAAGGGTTTCATTTCGTCACACTTTTAGACAGTTGAGCTGGGTTCAATCCTCGCAGGTACTCTGCAGCAGAAATTCTTTTTCGGCCAGCCGGTTGCATTTCCAAAATCTCTAACTCTGTATCCTCCCCACACCCGACTATGAGCCTATTCGCGGCTGTATTTACCTGTCCAACTCGCAGGGGGGTGGCACCAGGTGGATTCGGCGTAGCGCTCCAGATTTTGATACGCTCGTCTGAAATCATCGCAAACGCTCCCGGATTCGGATTTAATCCGCGCACAATTCTCGAGATCTCAGATGCAGGCTTATTCCAATCGATAGCCGCTTCGTCTTTCGTGATCTTCTCCGCATATGTAACCCCAACCTCGCTCTGAGGCTTGGAAGTTAGACTGCCATCAACTATTTCAGCGAGGTTCTCCTTGAGCATCATAGCGCCGATGTTCGCCAAACGATCGTGTAACGAGCCGGTAAAATCATCGTCTGTGATTACAGTCGTTTTTGAAGCAAATACCGGCCCAGTGTCTAAGCCCGCCTCCATTCGCATTAAGCAAACGCCGGTCTCGGAATCCCCGGCTATGATCGCGCGATGAATCGGAGCAGCGCCACGCCAGCGCGGCAATAGCGAGGCATGTACGTTTACGCATCCATGCTTAGGTAGATCCAAAAGGCTCTGCGGAATGATCAGTCCGTATGCGGCAACGACACCGATGTCCCACGGGCCTGTAGCGCTTGCGAACTGCTTAACGGATTCGAGCTCTTTACGCAGCGAAATTGGTTGCAACACTTGAATATCGTTAGTTA
>JBGSNS010000267.1:0-28896 GCA_041739515.1 Bdellovibrionota bacterium | reverse complement strand
GAACAAAGATGCGCGACAGGGCGGGATGTTTTTACACTGGAGCTCGCGGAGAACTCAGTAGATAACCCGTTGATTTGGCTCCGTGTTCTCCACGGGCTCCTGTGTAAATATTAGAAGAGTCGGACGCATGACGTAATATCGCTTCCACGAATTATGTTACATTCCCGATTTAGCTGCATGCCGATTACTTCGACCATTTGAACGTAGAGCTCGTAATCCCTTCCAATACCCTTCTGCCATGGGGATAAATGGCTGCGCGTATGGTATTAGCCGTACTAATGAATCGGAGAACTCAAAGCGGTCGTGTGGTTCGAAGTATCTTACTTGCGATTCCCGTTTGTCTGCTCCTGACTTTCGTAGCGAAGACCTGGATCGTCGAAAAGCTACTTAGCGCTGCGGGGTTACCATTTGGCATTAAGATAGATGCGCGGGTCGAAAAATTGTCATTATCTAAGATATTAATCGCTAATGTTAGCTTAAAATCAAAGACCTTAAGTTGCGAGCTCACAAACATTGAAACGGCTTGGAATCTGCTAAATCACGAAGATTTAGCGACAGCGATAGATACCGTAGATTGCACGCATCAAGAGCAAGATTCGCCTAGTTCCCCAGCCCTGAATCTTGCGGACCTAGAACTGCCTCCCCTTCCAAGATTTTCAGTAGCTGTTCGTAGTTTAAAGATAGCGCCGTTTCTTAAGCGAGAGGTTTTGCTCGAGATCGTATCGACGATGAGCGGTTTTGTAGCGAAAATTCAACAGCACCCACACGGTGCGCCACTCAACCAGGTGACTCTTGTTCAGGACCGCGAAAGCCTTCTGCGCGTTAACCTAAACTGCAAGGATGATGATTGCGCTGCAAACCGATTGAATCTCGAACGGTCCGGAAATGTTATCGGAGCTTTTGAGATTTCCGTACTTGAAAATTTAATACCCGTTGATGTCTCTATTCGTCCAACCCTCGATGCTAAATCCACCGAACATGGAGAGGTTAAATTTTCAGGTACGTTATTACCAATCCTCCATTTTGCATCCCCTTCTGCGATACTCACGAGTATCAACGAATTTGACCTTAAACTTGTTCACGATACAGCGACCACAGCACATGTCACTCTGCATAATGGAGTTATGAATTTTGCCGCGGATAAACCGCTAATCCTAACTGTTGAAGACCAGTGGATTACCGCTCAAAATGTACGTGCGGCGCTTGCTGCCGCCCCACAATACTCGTTCGTAAGAGTTGGTGGGCTGCATGGACCTGCAGTTGAGCGTTGGTATCGGGGGCCGCTCGACATCGCGCTGGAAGGGCTCATCGACACCGAAAAATTTCTAGGTACCGGTAAGGTAAAATCGAGTGATGGTGGCTTAACAGTTGAGTTTCCGATTTCCTGGTCACATACCGATGGGGCACAGACCGGACCAATATCATTTGATGTCTCTTCGCAGGCAACGTTTAGTGCAAAGGATATTCCGATACTTCCAAGTGGGTGGGCTATCAATGCACCAAAGGCCTCTGGAACGTTAGATCTAGGTGAGACAGTCGCCCTAATCCTTAAAGTTAAATCTTTGGACTTTCGCGCCGAGCAAGTCGCTTTAAATCAACTGGCTGGCGAACTGGCGCTTAAGTACCACGATGAAAAGTTGGATATTTCTCGCGCTGAACTATCGGTAGACAAGGCGAGCTCGGCGGTTGAGATCTCCAAAATTAAATCAAAATTCGCAGGAAGCATTCCAGGAAGGATAGATATCTCAGCGCTTTCTGGATCTATTTTTGGTGGCGATATCGTGATTGGTCCTGTATCGGTGCCTTCGCCCGCAGCTATGCCGTGGACTGCTTCGGTGTCTTTTTCAAGAATAGATCTCGCTGAGATCGTTAAGCTTTATGGGAAAGAAACCATTCGCGCCTCTGGTCGAGTTACCGGTTCACTCATACTTCAGATGTCAGAGGCCGGTGATCTAGTAGTAACGGATGGAAAGTTTCACTCCGAATCAGGAGGTGGGTGGATTCGATATCAATCCGCTGATACCCAGGCCTCCAATTCAGCGGTATCGCTTGTGCAGCGCGCGTTAGAGGATTACGCTTTCACCGATATGAGCGGAACATTGGCGTTGCTGGTGGACGGGACCCTCAAAGTTGGAATCGAATTGCAGGGAGAAGCTTTGCAAATGAATACAACCAGGCCGGTCAACGTCAACCTCAGTATCGAGGAGAACTTGCCGGCGCTACTTAAAAGCTTGGGGGCTATCCAGCGCAGCTCAGATGGGTACCGAAGTAGGCAGAAACGTTAGTGAGATTTATAGGAGAAATGCACGAATGGGATCGCCAAATACCTCGACATCGACTTTGAAAGCTTTCGAGGACACGACCGTTTTTCTGGTGTGCACTTCGATGCTACTGCTATTCACGCTATCGTCTTGCACTCCGCGCGTCGAGGTCGCACCATCTGATAAGCCCATCACAATTAACTTAAACGTTAAGATCGATCATGAGGTCCGAGTGCGGGTCGAAAAAGACGTAGAGAAGCTTGTCGAGAATGATGAACTCTTTTAGTGAGGCTGTTATGCGATTTAATGTCTTAAAACTTCTTACGATAGCGAGTGTAGTTTTTTGTTCGTCAGCAATTGCCTTCGCGCTCGAGCTTAGCGAGGCAAAGGCGAAGGGTTTAGTGGGGGAAACAGCAACTGGATACCTTGCTGCTGTTTCCGCGAACCCAGCACCCGAAGTCAAATCGCTCGTCGAGGACATCAACGCTAAGCGCAAAACCCACTATCGCAGCATCGCCTCTGAAAATGGCACTCCGGTTGTCGCAGTTGAGAAGTTGGCTGCGGAGAAAGCGATCAACCGCGCCTCAAAGGGTGAAATGGTGCGTCTGCCGGATGGCACATGGCAAAAGCGCTAGGCAGACTTAGGCCAGATCTACACGAAAGCGAATGCAGGAAATGCTCAGTACCAATAAATCGAATCCAATTATTTAATACGCCTTACGCCACGGATAATTTACGTCTAATGTAGCGTACGTGGCTCCACTCGTATCAATCATAGTCCCAACCTTCAATAAAGCACCGTTTTTGCGGGAATCACTCCTCTCAGCGATCAATCAGGATTATCAACATACCGAGATTATCGTAGTTAACGACGGCAGTACCGATAATTCATCCGATGTCGCTCGCGACGTGATGAAGGAATTTCCCCTTAAAACAATCACACTCCTAGAGAAGCCAAATGGCGGCATCTCCGATGCGCGAAACTACGCAATATCTAGGTCTGCAGGCGAAATAATCATGGCTCTCGATGGAGATGATATAGCATTGCCTAGTTTCCTATCTAAAGCGGTGGCACTGCATGAAAAAGAGGGCGCTAAGCTAGTTCACTGCTTAGTTGAGCTTTTTGGCGATCGCACCGGGGAATGGATACCGCTGCATTACGATCGCTTCGGCATTCGGCATAATAATAACATTCCCACTCTCGTAACGTTTACCCGCAAGATTTACGATCTAACAGGCGGTTACAGCCGTGCGTTTCCATTTAACGAAGACTGGGATTTCTTCATCAAATGCTCGATGCATAAGTTAGCTGTGCGGCGAATTGAGGAGAAACTATTTCGCTACCGCGTAACAAAAACTGGCCTCGCAGAGCAGTTTATTAAGGATAGCTACGAGCGCAGCGTCTCGATGATGGTAACTAGCAATTCATCGCTTTACTCAGTCGAGCAGTGTTTATGGGCACATGGGCAGCTTGCAAATGTGCCGCAAGCTTGGGCCGACAAGATCATAGCCCAGGATAAACTTCATCCGAACGAATGGTTATTGAAGTTTTGGTTAGGTACTCTAATGGAGACGACCAAGCAGCTTGAACACGCTGCCGCGTACTACCACCAATCCCACGAACTAGCCCAAGGCACCCAGTGGCAGCCTCTTTTTAGACTTGGTATCCTATTAGAGAACTCGAATCCGAGACAGGCGCTACAATCGCTGCATATCGCTCGAACGGAGCGACCGGATCTAGATAAGGTCGTCTGGACCAAGCTTGATGAACTTATGGGAATAGTTAAGGAGAAGCCGGTTGCGGGACAGTAAGCAGATTGCCGCGTATTCGATTCTTATAGGTGTGCTGTTGACGACGGCGATGATTCCCGCGAATGCGCGCGCTCAAGCGGAATCTCCGTATTCTCTCGCAATTGGCAAGGAGACGAATATCCAGAAGGACGAAAGCTTCGTTACCTCCGTATCCGAAGATTTGATCACTACCCTTAGCGGTCCGCGCGGCGAATCTCTGGCGATCGCTTCTACCACGCTGGCGCTTATCAGCTTTTTTGCTGGTCTGAAAGCTGGTGCGATCGTATTCGGCGTCATGGGAGTGATGTTCCTTGCACTCTCGCACCCGTATATAGCGCTCTTGCTAGCCCTCGTGTTTCTTGCTGTTCACCGCTATAGAAATCGAGACTACGACAGCGAATTTGAGGTGCGACAGAAACCTGCCGACGAAAAAAATCCTCCGGTCATAAACGTAGTGGTTCAAGGGGGAACAGCGAAGGCTAACAACACCACCCCCAAAATTAATCGACCTATGTAAAAGTAGTAGAGCTCCTGAGCGATCCCCACGAAAGTGTCCAGAAAACGGGTCAGCACCAAACCCTTACCGCCTTAGCCCTTCAAACAATGAATAGAACTCAGCAAAATGTACGGAATGCGTGCCGGCATTTCTCCGTGTCCACCGCGGCCTCCGTGTTAAATCCAAAAGGTGCGCAATCGGATAGTAAGTCGTAAGTCATTCGTCAGAGACGGTTCCTTCTGTTCCTTTTTATTTCGATGGATGAGAATGGCAATAAAATAGGGACAGAAGGAACTGTCCCCTTTCTTAAAGAACGCTTATGTCGGCAATTACTATAGCTCTACTGATTGGTGGATTAGTCATTTTAACGTTCGGAGCTGATCTGCTTGTTCGTGGAGCCTCTGCACTCGCGATTGTCATCGGCATTTCACCTCTCGTTGTTGGCCTCACAGTGGTTGCGTATGGAACTAGCACGCCGGAACTCGCCGTCAGCATCTCTGCTGGGCTTGGAGGAAACGCCGATATCGCCGTAGCGAACGTGATCGGGAGCAACACTTTCAACATTCTATTTATCCTAGGAGCTTGCGCTTTGATTGCACCGCTAGCTGTCAATCGTCAGTTGGTCAGATTCGATGTTCCGCTGATGATTTGCGCGACGCTGCTTGCTACAGTTCTAGGGTTAGACGGCAATTATGGATTTATAGATGGCGCGATTCTTACAGCCGGGATCCTCGCCTATACCAGCTATTCTATATGGAAAAGCAGGCGGGACGAACGAGCTGATAAACTTTCAAAAGAAGCGCTGGAAGCCGGAGATCCGAAACCAACCCCGAGAAATATCGCTAGGGATGTTGGATTAATAATAATAGGGCTCGCCTTTCTCGCGCTTGGTTCGCGCTGGTTCGTGCAAGGGGCGGTCGAAATCGCTAAATTTCTAGGTGTAAGCGATATCGTAATTGGTTTAACGATTGTGGCCATCGGAACATCGTTGCCCGAAGTTGCGACCTCAATTGTCGCTACAATGAAAGGTCAACGTGAGATCGCTATAGGGAATGTGATCGGCAGTAATCTTTACAACGTACTCGGCATTCTAGGAGTAGCTGCCCTTGTAACCCCCGGTGGATTGGCAGTTGCCCCTAGCACCATCGCAGTCGATCTTCCGGTGATGCTCGCCGTAGCCGTGATATGCTTCCCTGTATTTTTGACCAAATATTCGATCGATCGCTGGGAAGGAATGGTCTTCATGACCTGCTACATCACGTACATGGTATATTTGATTCTCGCCGCATCGAGTAACGCTAGCTTGGATTACTTTGTATCGATTGTTACTTGGGGAATTATTCCTGCATGCGTAGGCTCAATTCTATTAAGTCTGGTGGCCGACATGAGATCAAGTCGGGGAGCAGCCTGAGTAGGGGTCGATTGTCCTCATATTAAACAGTGATAGTTGAGAGTGGGTGGAATAACGCCCCCAGCGCCGAGTTGCGATCGGCTCGAGGCGAGTGCTTTTTTCAAAAACTTTGAATTTACCTATCAATAAGACATTATTCTGTGCATTTCTAGATCTTTTTTGCAGTTCATAGGTTTTCGCACATCTTCACTCCAGAGCATTAATCGATGGAGGAAATTATGACGGTCTGTTGCGAAAGAGAACACTCACAAACAAAAGCAATCCCAAAAAACCAGCTGGACGCACCATGGTCGTTTGCCGCTCCGCTTCCGGCTTCGATCGCCGCGATGCCTGGTGGTGAGTTTGAAAAATTCCTGCGCATCATCGATCGTAAGGACGTAGTTACGGTAACTTGCATCGACTATCGTGAACACGATCGAGAGGGATATCTTCTTACCTCAGCTGGAAACATCCCTCACTCTCACCTGATGAATGATTTACATTTGATTCTGGCAGGCAAACAGGCACTAATTCTTCGCTCGCATACGGACTGTGCAAAGAGCAAGGCGGAAACCTTCAAGCATCCAGGCGAAAGCGATGAGCTGTATCGCGATCGAGTTGAGATGCGTACGCTTGAACGAATGTGGGACAGTGCCAGAATTCTACTTTCAGATCCGAGCATTCAGAACGCAATTAGAGGTGGAATGCGATTTTGCATGTGCCTTAACGCGTTGAATCTCAATTACACCCACTACTTTGAGAAACATTCCGCTGCTCTCGTTGAAGAGATTGTGTACGGAGGCGCACCGGAAAGAATGGCTGCGTAAATCGAGATGTATTCTCTATTGAGATTGAAACAACACCACATCATCGATTACCGACTCGACTCGCCATGAATGCATTCCAGCGATATACTCAATCGTCCTTTTCGAATAGAAACTTCGATGAGTCGTATCACGCAGGTACCACCACGTTGGATTACGTCTATCTTCCTCACGCAGATTAGTCATAATCGAAACCCACCCTGTGGGATGTAGCAACGCCTGCATCAGTTTGAACTCAGCTTTTGGGTCACGAAAATGCTCCGCTACCTCTGAGCAAGTAATAAAATCGTACTGTCTTTCTTTCGCCGACAGAGTCTGATCGAAAAATGGATCGTAATTCTCCATGATAAATCCTGAAGCTTCAAACAGACGACTCATCCCCTTATCTGGACCGCATCCGAAGTCTAGTCCACATGCACCGGACTTTAATTGCGGCACAAGCTGGATTCGCATGCGATCTAGATGGAGCAAGTATCCTGGGTCCGTCGAAGAATTATTGTGCTGCATGTAACGATGCTTCTCTTGCGTAAATGAGAGCTCGCAAGGGGTGGTTGCAAAAAGAAGATCACACCGAGAACATTCAGAAAATAAACGAGGAAGGATCGAGAACAAGACAACAACATCCATGCTATTACACAGTGGACAGATGAGATTAGCTTTATCGGTAGGTCGGGAACTCGCGTTATTCATACCTTAACTCAGGTGCTCAATCTTCAAACAATTCGACGAAGAACAATCTCAGCCTACTCCAACTTAATACATCTACCACATTACCAATGCTGCCAACCTCTGCGATACGATCCCATCTTTCACCAGTTGCGCGAGCGATTCGTTCCAAGAGAGAAAATATGGAGGTTCGCACACGATTGCATCGCTCCCCGCTTTTGAGTGTTCCAGACTTTCAGTCACCAAAACTCTCCCATCGTATCCGGATTGTTGACACGCTACACATCCCACTTCACGGTATCCGCCTAGTGCAAGATCAACCACGCGACATTTTGCACAAAGCCTCGGCAGGAGACGCTGTACCACAACTCCTCGCAATACGATCGCAAGAGTCGAGTCATCAATTCCAAAACGTCTAAAACGCTCCAGAATCTGCCGGATGGATCCACCGTGCACCGAGCACAATACTAAGTGCCCAGTTGTTGCAGCCTCTACTAATGCAATCGCGGTTTCACTATCACGAACCTCTCCAACAGCTATTACATCCGGAGCTTGGCGCAATACAGCTCGAACCAATGTCGAAAAAGTTCCCCCTATCGCAACCTCGCTCTGCACCGCTCCTAATACTTCCTGCTCGACCGGATCCTCAATTGAAGCAACCCCTAGCCCACGTTCAACAAGCTCCCGCATACACGCGTACAACGACGCACTCTTTCCAGATCCAGTCGGGCCGCCAAATACAATCACTCCGCTATTCGCTCCAAGCCAGCGCTCGATTCTTTCACGGGTTGGGGCGGACAATCCTAAGGTATCGAGTGTCCGAACCCGCGACGATACAAGCCGGAC
Organism: Bdellovibrionota bacterium; assembly: GCA_041739515.1. Lineage (GTDB taxonomy): Bacteria > Bdellovibrionota_C > UBA2361 > UBA2361 > UBA2361 > JBGSNS01. The sequence continues at coordinate 20,622 of JBGSNS010000267.1, read as the reverse complement.
CACCAAATTCTCCCCGTGGATACTCGGCAATGTACTTATTCGTGCGCGCAGACCGTTAGCACCCTCGAAGCTACCATCCTGCGGGATCGTCGTAATGGTTGGATCCATCCGGGACAACACCTTAGCCCGACGGATAATTTGTTGATGAAATGCATTTGATATCTTTTTGCCGTTCCAGCGATGCGTATCACCGTCGATCTTCAGACGGATTTCACACCCTGATTCGCGCGGAGTCATCGTTATGTCTGATGCAGAACGTGCCAGCGCGTGCTCAACAAGCTCAGCAAATACTTGCGCTGCCCCGGCATCTGTTGGCATCCATAAAAGTTTTCCAATCTCCCTTTCGACTTGCACGGACTGTGGTTGCTTACACTCAGCGATACGATTCACCGCTGCTTCAAGCGCTACACCATCACCTTTAAATGAGATCGTAATCGCTTCGTCCAAGACCTTAGATTCTACTTCCACCAGTCTTGCCCTGAGGCCGAATCGAAACTGGATCGCCTGTGCTACCGCGAAGATTTCTCCCACGCGCACGGCACCAGCTAATACGGTTGCTCCATTATGTTGTATAACCGCTAACGGCAGAACTCCGATTGCTTTCGATGCCTCTAACCCTACGAGCTTGCGCGCTCGTTCAGTTGAACACTTGGCAAGACGCTCAGGAGACGCGTCTTGCGAGGCTTGGCGCGGCGGCTGCACGTCTTGCACGGATAGATTCCAAAAAATGATTCACTTTCAGCTTGGAGTAATAAACCAAGATGTGTGGAGTATTCGTTGGAAGGCCCCGCAAAGTTGCGCACGGAAGCGGCATATATTACTTCAGGTGACGGCTTTAACGCCTCTAGACCTCATATAAATCAACATCGTCATAGCCATCATCGTTGCTCCGATCACTACGTGAAGACTAGTAGGTAAGATAATCCTGTGAGTTAAAACGATCGATGCTCCGAGACCAATCTGTAGAATGGTAAGCGCAATCAATCCGACTGAATATCCTTTCAAAGTCGCATCCAGACTGGAGCGAATCCGGCTATATAATAATCCCACTCCGAACACGACCACGAGCGCCCAATAGCGGTGCAAAAGATGGATCACTACTTGAGAAGAGTCTATAGGAGCCAAGCGCGAGGCACTTCGGGCTTCGTTTAAAGTTTGGATAGTTTGCGGAGAAACGCTAGGGAGGTAGGAACCAGCTACAGTTGGAAAATCCAAAACCGCCAATCCCGATTCGGTGTGCCTAACAAACGCACCGAAAGCTAACTGCACAAAGAGGGCGATCAGAAGAACAATCGAGGCTGTGCGAATCCTCGGTTCCTGAGCGATCGATCGACCACCTTCGTGATGCAGTAGAAACGCCATAGCTACTGATAAACACAAGAAAGCCTGCGCGAGCATTCCATGAGCAGATGAAATCCACGCCGGCAACAAATAAATTACCGTTAGTCCGCCCAAAAGACCTTGAACGATAACTGCCGCTAACATTGACCAACCGAGTATCCGGTAACGTCGGTAAAACAACGCAACTCCGCATGCTAGCATTACAGTCAACGCCCCGACCCCCGAAGCCACTAAACGATGGACGTGCTCGTGCCAGATGCCACCGACCCAATACTCGTACGGAAAGGTAAACATGTTGTAACCGTACGACGTTGGCCAATCAGGAACGGAGAGCCCCGCCTCATGCGACTTAACATTTCCACCTAGGAAAATTAGGACTAGGACTGCTAGGACCTGGAATTTTGCGAGCATTACTATCCAGCCAGCGCCCAATTTCGTTTTAACGAGCGGGGTTTTAATGAGCGAGTTCGAGGGGCTTTCGCCCGGTTTTGAAGCGTCGTCAATTTGTTGCATACAACGGAGACCCATATCGGTACACGAGTTTGGATGGCAAGTATTCGAGAGTCGGGCTACGGTGTCAAATAGGTTCGAAAAGGTAGGGTCGCTGATGTCGTCCAGGTTAAACACACTCGTTCTCCTGTTGGCTGTCGTTTTATTAGCGGGATGGCTTCGAGCACCCTTCGTACGATCCGGCATGCCTTACTTTTACGATGAAGACGAAGGACATCATTTCAACCGCGTCGTTAACATGGTTAAGAGTGGAGATTTCAACCCACGTTATTTTCTTAAGCCCTCGCTCCATTTTTACCTTCGAATGCCGGTTACTTCGCTCGCCTTCTTAAGTGCGGTTCGAGCAGGTGAACTCAGAGAACTTAAAGAGATAGTTACAAAAGATAATTTTGGACTCGCTGATTATTCATTCAGCGCATCGCATCCAAAAATCGCTAAGTTCAATCGAGCTTTTAGTGTTTGTTTCAGTCTCCTGACGGTTATCCTAGCTGCGATTATTACTTTACAGCTCGGGTTTACAACGCTCTCGGCCCTTGGAGCGGCACTGCTAACCGCTGTTTCGCCGGCGCTCGTCTCAAGCAGTGCGGTAATCGGCGTCGATGTGATTGTCGGGCCACTGGTGCTCTTGACGGTTTGCCTCACACTGCTCGGGTTTAAGAGAAGAAGCAGCGCAACTCTTCTATTTGCTGCGCTCACCGCTGGGCTCGCATTATCAACAAAATATAACGCCGGGATCGCAGTTCTTGTACCGATGATAGCGGCGTTGATGATGAAGCGTTGGGGCACAGCAGCCCTGGCTTTGGTAGTTTCCTCGGTGGCCTTTGTAGCGACGAGTCCGTTTCTTTTGGTTGAATTACCGCTCTTTCTTAACCATGTAGCATACGAAATCTGGCATTACGGAATCGCTGGTCATGTGGGCCATGAGGCGCAGCCCGGCTTAGCTCAAGCTGTTCACTATATTGGATGGTTACGAACGGATGGTGTCGGGATTACAAGCTTATTGCTTCTGTTTGCGTTGCCTTTCTCGCTGCTCATCCGCGAGACTGGAATAGGCACAAACCTATCGGATCGTTGGGGCAAGATCGCAATCGTCTCCGCCTTCGGAGTTCTGTACTTCGCGTTTATGTGTTCGCAGAAGGCTAACTTCACTCGCAACATGCTTGTTCTCATTCCATTTGTGGCGATCGGTGCTATGGCTGGGCTTGAGCGATTAGCCAGTTTATCAGGTCGATTCAGTGTACCGATACAGCGCATCGGGATCTTAGTCTGCGCACTGCCGATGCTTATCGGTGGCTCGCTAGCCCAACGCGCCGCAGCGATTGATGTCACTGAATCCCGTGTGGCACTAGCCCAGTTCTTAGATTCCGAGGCCTTTGACACAACACCTCAGCGTATCGGCATCGCCGGAGAGCTTCAACTAGCCCGTAAATCGATTTCACCTAAATTCACGATCGCTGTGTTTCCAGAGGCAGAGGTACAGGAATGGCTACGACTTAACCCGGATGTCGAAATCGTAGTACTTCCCGAGGGACAGTCGATGGGAATCACTGGATGGAAAGTGGCGAGATCATTTCCCGGCGCGTTACTCCCGATGAGAATCGTCAGAAATCCCGCACTAACCGTATGGCGACGCGAGTAAGTAGAAACCTATCATAACGACCCTCCCTATCGCGCTCCGTTTGCGGTATCCATACCTTCAATGTCGTTATCAGAGTCGAATCCGTTTCCATCAGCACCGCTTGTCAGCGTCGTTACTCCAACGTTTAATCAAGGGCAGTATATACGCGAAACGATCGAGTCGGTGAGAACGCAAACATATAGAAATTTTGAACATATCGTCGTCGATGGCGGATCGACGGATGACACTATCTCCATCCTTAAAAGTTATCCTGATATTCAATGGATCTCAGAATCTGATAGCGGACAAGCGGAGGCTCTCAACAAAGCGCTCCGTCTCGCTAAGGGGGAGATTATCGCATGGATCAATAGCGATGACCTGTATGACCAGAATGCATTACAGCATGCGGTGGATGCCCTAAAGAATAACCAGATCGCCATGGGGAGATGCGTCGTATTTCAAGACGGAAAGGGGCCTCTCTACACGGTTCAAAACGTTGGGCGGACGTGGTTTGATATGCTTAAATATTGGATCGCGTATTCGATCCCTACGCAACCAGCCATATTTTTTAGAAGATCGCTCCTTTCAGAAGTTGTGCGGAATGAAAGCGAATATGTAGATCCGAATCTGCATTACTGCATGGACTACGATTTGTGGTTACGCATTACCAAACACCATCCGCTGACGTCTCGAATTGAGGCCACCACATCGCTTTATCGCTTCACTGACTCTAACAAGACCTCTCCAACGCGTTCGATTTTGAGTTATGCAGGGGCAGAGATGGCGGCCGTATTTAGGCGCGCCGAGAGCATGCTCGGTAGCTCCAGAGACGTTTCTTATTTAATTCATGCGACTGAACCGTCAGAGGCATTGAATTCTACCATTCAATCCTTACTCGCAGACAAAGAGAGCGATACTGAGATCATTATCGCGACTCCGAAGGTGACCGGACCGTTGCGCCGCTATATCGAAGAGATCAATGCCGGACAAGAGGCAGCGGGGCTGCGTCAATTTGTGTTTCCGATCGTCTCGAAGCGTTCTGGTATGCCCGGACAGATTTCCGACGCCATCGGACGCTGCGCGGGGCGAATTGCGATGGTGTTACCTATAGGATCAATCGCGCCAAAGAAGTTATCAGCAGCTCTCAATACGCATTTTTTAGATGATCGCCTGGGAATGGTGCTTCCGTTCTCCGGAGTCACGAAGTTCATCACAGAGTTGACTTCAGCGGACATTGAGGATCCCGAACATGCGGATTTTTGCTTCAATAATTTCACATTTTCCATTCTACCGAGTTTCGCCTTCGCCGTGCGCCGTGCTACGTGGCTTGAGGGTCCTGAAATGCGTGAAAATTCCCACCCGCAGAGAGAACTAAAGCGTTTGATCTTCTCGCACATAAGACAGGGCTGGCATGTTCGGATGAATCTGCCGTTAGATGTATCGCTCCCGCCTGCACCGACACTAACTTCCTCCACTATGCTTGGAGAACTGATCGGGGCTGAACTCATAGCTGAATCTGCTTCTGTGATACGAAACGATCCGTTTTGGAATGTGCGAAGCGGGTACCGCCTCTGTATGGCCTTTGACGAGCAGTCTCTACAAAAGGCTACCTTACTGCTGGGTATGGCTCCCGCAGGCTGGGCCACTGGACTCGAACCCTGAAATTGCGAATGAATTTAGGCGCTAATAGCCCATTCACTCCGTGAATGTGACCCAAATTCCAGCTCGTGCTAGTTTTCGCTGATGCGAACTATCGTCACCGGCGGGGCAGGATTTATCGGAAGCGCCCTTATCTCAGGACTAAATGCTGCCGGCATAACCGATATCACCGTTGTGGATAATTTGGGCGCGTCGGAAAAATGGCGAAACCTTATCGGTAAACGCTTTAAGCGCTATCTACACAAAGATGCATTTTTATCCGCGATAACCTCCGGAGACTGGAAAGAAAAACCCGACGTTATATTCCACATGGGGGCGTGCTCCGCTACGACAGAGATGAATGCGGACTACCTGTTCTCTAATAACGTTCATTACTCACAGACTCTTTGTGAATACGCGTTAAAATGTAATTCCCGCTTTATTTACGCCAGTAGCGCAGCCACTTACGGCCTCGGAGAAAACGGGTACTCCGACAACATGCGCGGCATAGACGCCCTGCGACCTATCAACCGTTACGGATTCTCCAAGCAGGTATTCGATCAATGGATCGTAGATCAAAAGCTTGAGACCAAGGTGGCTGGCCTAAAGTTCTTCAACGTCTTCGGTCCAAACGAATACCACAAAGGATCGATGGTCAGCATGGCGTATCGCGCTTATCATCAGATCAAATCTACGGGCAGCGTAAAGCTCTTTAAGTCTACTACGCAGAGATTCGCCGACGGAGAGCAACGCAGGGATTTTATTTACGTTCTAGACTGCGTCGCTGCCTTAATCGCCTTGGGACAACCGAGTTCGCGAGTAAACGGTATTTTTAACTTAGGCACCGGCACTAGTCGCAGCTGGAACGAGTTGGCTAAAGCGGTGTTCGCTGCTATGAAACTTCCAGCGCAAATTGAGTACGTGGAAATGCCGCCCCATCTCGTTTCTGGTTATCAAAATTTCACCGAAGCGGAGATGGGAAAGCTTAAAAACGCCCTTGGGACGGTACAGCTCACCCCGCTGGAAGCAGCTGTGGATGACTACGTAACTCGATTCCTCGATGCCAATAGCGCAACTATTTAGGGTCGCGTTCAATAACTAGTTGTATCTATTGATTAAATTTAACCGAGGCTTCATAGCTTCGCACCGCCAGGTGAGATAAATTCACGGGACAGACATTTTTTAGGAGCTGTATTTATGATGGGAACTGATTCAAACGAAAACTCAACCACCGCTGGCAACGATAGCAAGGAAGTCCTCGTGGTCGTGTCAAAGTTGAAGAACTACATCCGCGCTGCTTCTGGAATGAACACTTCCGGCTCATGCGCTGAGGTGCTTTCAGAGCTAGTTCGTTCACTTTGCAACCAAGCGATTGAACGTGCGCGAAATGACGGCCGCAAGACCGTTATGGATCGTGATTTTCAGGCTAATGCCTAAATCTTAAGCTCTATTTTAGCGTGGCTCCATCCGGGGTTTAGTTGCAAAGAATAGGGCACAAAGCAGAAACCCCGTCCTGATTCAGTTCAGGACGGGGTTTCTGCTTTTATAGTCCCCTCTGCTGTAATTCTGCCCTCATTCTCCAAGGTATGCCCCGGGCTTGATCTCAATTTTAGCCACTCGCTTTTCATCAGCTAAAATCGATTTTTCAATTAACGTACCGAGCTCATACTGAATCTGTTGGGCAACCATCTGTTCATTAGCTTTGTGTTGATCCGGTTTAATATCCGGATCATGCTTAATCGCTTTCACAGCTGCGACGTATGCAACTCCACCATCGAATGTTGGTGAAGTGACTCCAGTTGAATTGAGGCGCCTGACCTTCACAGCGAGATCTCCTTTGCTCAGCTCAGCGGGTCGGTTGCGATCCTGGGTCTTCCACTCAATTGCAGGCTTAACGGTAAAGCCGAGCTCTTTAGCTGATTTTTCAAAACCAGCGCTCGCTTGTACCTTAGCCAGCTCGTCTGCTTTCTTACGTAAAATAACCATCGCATCATGAGTCTGAAGTGTTTGAACTATTTGCGATCTTACAGAATCCAAACTCGCTACATCAGCTTCACGTCGCTCAGTCACCTCAACTAGAGCAGACTCCGACGCAAGCTCAACCTGTTGCTGCGCGAGCTCGCCCGCAGCAAGAATAGACGCCGTCATCCCCTTCAGCGCCGGCGATGGATCTTGCTTGCCAACCAACAAGCCGTTGGAAGAAGCCAGGGCTAGCCCACGACTCGCAGAAAACTCTTTCAGAGTACCGCCAACCTTTCTCCACTCCGCGTATAGCTCTCCGGCACGCGCCGATGCGTAAGCCGGGGCTTCGAGCTGCTGAATTTTAGCGCGAATCTCGTCCGTAACCTCGGCCAAAGGCTTTACCGAGTCTGGATGCACAGCCGTAACAGAAACGATCTGAAATCCGTAATCCGCCTCTACTAACTCCGCCAAACCCGGCTCCTTAAGCTTAAAGACAGCAGCATCGAACTCAGGAGATAGCTTTCCACGGGTTACAGTTCCCAGGCTTCCGCTTAGCATCTTTGAAGCGATATCGTCCGAGTACTCAAGTACCAACGCGTTAAAATCCTCTCCGGCCTGAGCACGAGCGTAGGCCCGATGAGCTTTCTCCTTAATTTCATTCATCGCATCCGGTTGTGCAGCCTGAGGGTAAAGAAGTCGGATATGCTTAGCTTCTACCGAACCTCGAACCGAGAATTCCTTCTGATTATCCGCATAATACAACTCGATATCTTCATCGGTTACGATCACTGAATCCTTATACCGCTCAGGAGCGAAGACAACATAATCGTAGGCTACGGCTGGAGGGACTTCGAAATCAGAGGCTTGATCACGATAAAACTGTTCAATCTGATCATCCGTCGGCATCGATGTCTGAGAAAGCAACTCTTCCGCTGATAAGGTAGCGATCGATACAGTTTTTATCGTTTCTAGATTCTTGATTCCTTCCGCGATCTCCACCTTTGAGGGAACTATCGAAGCACTTATTGCAGCGTATAGCTGACGAGAAACGCTCTCTTCTTGAATTTCACGCTCAAGTTCCAACGCCGTCATCCGTAAACTGGAAAGCATCTCCCTAAGCCCTTCAGCGGTCATTCCTCCGGGAGCGATATCTTGAAGAGTTTGGCGAACAGCGCCCTCTCCAGCCGCAAGTCCAGCTCGCTCAGAAAACTGGCGAACGACCGAGCGATCTACGAGATTATCGAGCGCTTGCTGCGCTGGAATCTGTCCGTTGTTTCGCGCACGAGAGAGCTCAGTATACGTGATCGATTCGCTGTTCACAGTCGCTACGTCTTGGGCCTCGCCCCCTTGGCCGCCAATCTGACCACCCCCCACGCCGAAGCTCGCCAAAGCTAGGCCGATTAGGAAAAGGAAAGTAAACGCGAATATCGTCTTTTTGAAGCTATGAATCAGTTGCAGCATGCGTGGGAATTTACGCGGTAAACGGGGGAATTGTACAGGTGTCACGCGACGGAAGGGTTTCTGCCTGAGCGATCCCCACGAAAGTGTGCTGAAAACGCGTCATTACCAAGCACAGAGCGGCTTAGCCCTTCAAACAGTGAATTGAACTCAGCAAAATGTACGGAAAACGTGCCGGCATTTCTCCGTGTCCACCGCGTCCTCCGTGTTAAATCCAAAAGGTGCGCAATCCGATAGTAAGTCTTTTTAAACACGGACGTAATACAGGTCGAAAAATCGTGGGGATTCGTCAGAGTTTACGGAAGGATTTATGCCGATTTACGCAGCAGAAACCGGCGATTTGCGCCCATGCCCCAAATACCGCTCCCGATCTTTCGGCTCCGGCACCAGAGCCCAGTCAACTCGCGCCCGCTGAGGTAACTCAGTAAGCGCAACCAAGAATTCAGAAACCGCAGGCGCTAAATCCGGGGTCGAAATCACGCATACTAAGCCTTCGCGCAGGTCGATCGTACGAACCAATCCAAGCCCCTCTGCAATTTCGAAGTACCCCTGCAGCAAAACCGTTTGCGCAGAGGGAATCTTGCCGTAAAAAACAGCGGAATACTGATCGTAAACAACAGGGCAAAACGTCACTTAGTCGTCCTCATCCTCTTTCTTAGCCCTTCAGCGCAGCAAGCACTAACTCATTGACCCTTTGTGGATTCGCTGCACCCTTGGTGGCCTTCATCACTTGACCCACGAAGAAACCAGCCAAGCTCTCTTTGCCGCCACGATAGGAAGCTACTTGCTCCGGATTCCCGTCGATTACATCCCTCACCGCTTTCTCGATTATCGAATCGTCGTTGATAGTCTTCAATCCACGCGCTAAGACGATCGCTTCAGGCGAATTGCCAGTTTCGTACATCTCCTCAAAGACGGCTTTAGCCATCTTCCCGTTAAGTTCGCCGGATTGAACCATCTTGATTAACGAACCGAGCGCCATCGCTGATACCGGCGACTCAAGAATGGTCTTTGAAGCCTTGTTCAAATGTCCGAAAAGCTCTGAGGTTACCCAATTGCAGGCGGATTTAGCGTTGCCACATGTGGCCAATACAGTTTCAAAATATTCAGATATCTCGCGTTCCGCAGTTAGAACCCCAGCATCATACAGTGAAAGTCCAAGCTCAGTAACGTAGCGATGATTTAACTCATGCGGGAGCTTAGGCATGCGTTCTTTAACCGCCGCTACCCAACTCTCCTCTACAACTAATGGTGGGAGATCTGGGTCTGGTAAATAGCGATAGTCAGCGGCCTGTTCCTTCGAACGCAGTGTCTTAGTTGCACCGGTCGCACTATCGAAAAGTAACGTTTCCTGAACGACTTCGTTGCCGCTATTCAAAACCGCAGTCTGACGGGCGATTTCGTATTCTAGAGCTCGTTCTACAAATTTAAACGAGTTTAGATTTTTAATCTCCGTGCGTGTTCCGAATTTAGTTGATCCGGTGGGCCGCAGCGAAACGTTTGCATCGCAGCGCAAACTACCCTCCTCCATGTTTCCATCTCCAACTCCGAGATATCGGACCAGTTGTCGTATGACTCGCAAATAGGCTGCGGCCTCAGAGGGCGAGCGAATATCCGGCTCGGAAACGATCTCTAGAAGCCCGACCCCTGCGCGGTTAAGATCGATTAACGAAGAACTGGTGCGGGAATCGTGAATATTTTTTCCTGCATCCTCCTCCATGTGAATGCGTGTAATTCCTATCGAACGCTTCACGTCGTTAAGGATTACATCCACGTTGCCGCGCTCACAGATTGGCTCATCAAATTGTGATATCTGGTACCCCTTAGGAAGATCTGGGTAAAAATAATGCTTACGTGCAAACCGATTAAATCTGCGGATCTCACAATGCAGAGCAAGGCCCATCATAATCGCAAAGTCGATGCATTTTCGATTAACAACCGGTAAAGCTCCGGGCAGCCCAAGCGTTACCGGATCGATAAACTCGTTCGGAGCGCCACCAAAGGCTGCGGACGAACTACAAAAAATCTTGCTCGCGGTACTAAGCTGGACGTGAACTTCGAGTCCGATTACGGTTTCAAATTCCATTCTATGCATCCCTCCCGCAACCGATCATACCGAAATCTTGATAACCAGGTGGTCGCTGCTTATGCCAATCGGTCGCGGACTCAAACGCTGAAGCGACTCGTAAAACTTGCGCTTCATCAAATGGCTTTCCTATAAGCTGCAAACCGATCGGTAAACGATTGGAAGAAAATCCGCACGGAATACTAATCCCTGGAAGCCCGGCGAGATTGACCGGAATCGTAAAGACGTCGTTTAAGTACATCGCGACCGGATCATCGGATTTTTCACCGATTTTAAACGCCGTAGTCGGCGCTGTAGGTGATGCGATAACGTCACACGAGTTGGCAAAAGCCTCAGTAAAATCTTTTGCGACCAGCGTGCGACATTTCTGGGCCTTTAAATAATAGGCATCGTACGAACCCGCTGAAAGTACATACGACCCGATTAGGATTCGACGCTTTGGTTCGAGTCCGAAGCCCTCTCCACGCGTTCGAGAATAAAGCTCCTCTAAAGTTCCAGCCTTTGCAGATCGGGTCCCGTACCGCACGCCGTCGTAGCGCGCCAAATTAGACGACGCCTCAGCCGGAGCAATGATATAGTAAGTGGCAACGGCCAGCTCGGTGTGCGGAAGGGAAATCTCCACGAGCTTTGCTCCCTGCTTCTCCAAAATCGACAATGCTGCCTGGACCGCTTCTTTAACCTGCGCATCAAGCCCTGCGATGAAATATTCCTTCGGAATACCAACTCTCAGCCCCTTAATATCACGCCCAAGTTCAGCAGAGAGATCAGGAACCGGATTATCGACGGACGTCGCATCACGCTCATCTTTGCCGAACAGCACCTGCGAAATCGCCGCGCAGTCAGCAACGTTGCGGGTAAATACACCGACCTGATCCAGCGACGACGCAAACGCCACAACTCCGTAACGACTCACTCTTCCGTAGGTTGGCTTAAGACCAACCGTACTCGTAAACGCCGCTGGTTGCCTAATCGATCCACCGGTGTCAGTCCCAAGCGCTGCGGGACAGAGCCCTGCAGCGACAACCGCGGCTGAGCCGCCACTAGATCCACCTGGGACCATCTCGTGATTCCACGGATTTCGCACAACGCCGAACGCGGAGTATTCATTCGAAGCGCCCATCGCGAATTCATCTAAATTAGTCTTTCCAAAAACTAGAGCGCCGGCACCTTTAAGTTTCTCAATAACGGTAGCGTCATACGGTGGGATAAAATTTTGAAGGATCTTACTAGCAGCGGTGGTTTTAATCCCCTTGGTAAGAATCATGTCCTTAACGCCGATCGGAACTCCGAGCAGCGGTTTGTCGGTAGCATTCTTAGAAGCGCCTTTGAGCTCACGATCCACGTTTTCAGCCTCAGCAAGCACCCGTGCTGGATCACATTCAAGAAATGCGTTTAACGATTTGCTTTTCTCAACGTCCGCCAAGAGCTTGCGGCACAGCTCCTGACATGAAAACTCACCCCGACGCAATGAATCTGCGATCGAGAGCATAGATGGGGTTAAAACCGCCGATTTTGGCGAGTGATGTGATGAGTTGGTCATAAGATATGTGTCTACCGAAAAACTATCCTTCAATGACCAATGGCGTTCTTATAAATCGCCCAGAGGTATCGGGAGCGATTTTTAAAAGCTCCTCATTCGGCATCGATGGTTGCGCCACGTCTTCGCGAAGCACGTTGATCGCACCGTGCACGTGACTCATAGGCGTAACACCATCTACATTAACCGAGCCGATAACATCGAGGTAACCGAAAATGGCGTTGAGCTTCTCCGTCATCAACACCAGCTCCTCTTCTGTAAGATTAAGCCTGGACAGAGAGGCGAGCTTCTCTATCTCTTTGCGTGTAAGTTGCGACATACAGTCTTCTATAGCGCGGCCAGATGTAGAGGTAAAACCAGAGCTAAACGCCCCCTCTACGGCCCTGGACTATTCAGCCAACCTTCAACGAGCCTAGAAACACGCTTAGCAATCAATCTTAGAGATAATACGTAATAATGCTAACGCAGGGCTGACCAACTCAATCCCTTTTGTTACAGTATTACCGAACAGAGTCAGGAGTTTAACAATTGGCTAAGGAAAGAAGCGGTTCACCCTACGATTATGATCTGGTCGTAGTCGGCTGTGGGCCCGCTGGTCAACGCGCCGCCGTTCAAGCTGCGAAACTGAGAAAAAAAGTCGCTATAGTCGACAAACGCGAAGTCGTCGGGGGAGTTTGTGTAAACACCGGAACCATCCCAAGCAAAAGCTTCAAAGAGGCGGTGTTGTATCTGTCTGGATTTCGCCAACGAAGCATTTATGGCGCCGGATACCGAGTTAAGGACGATATCGAGATGTCAGATCTGACGTTTCGATGCAATCGCATAATGCTGACTGAGATTGAAGTAATAAAAAACCAACTCCAACGTAATCACGTAGAAGTAATCTACGGTCACGGACATTTCCTCGACGACCATACGCTTGAGATCTCTTCTAATGATAAACAACGAAAGATTACTTCAGATAAGTTCGTCATCGCAGTGGGCGCTGAACCGTTTCGGCCACCAAACGTTGCATTTAACGGGAAATCAATCTGCACGAGCGATGAAATTCTTAGTATCGATGGACTACCACGAGACTTAGTTGTTGTTGGCGGCGGAGTGATCGGGGTTGAATACGGCTCAATGTTTGCAGCGCTCGGTTGCAATGTCACGATTATCGATGCTCGCAAACGACTACTCGGCTTTGTCGACGAGGAGATCATCGAGTGCATGCAGTACCAGATGCGCAGCCTTGGAGTAACGTTACGACTCGGCGAGGAGGTAAAGCTCTGTGAACCACGAGACGACGGACAAGTGGTTACCACTCTTAAGAGTGGAAAGATCATCGTTTCTGATTGCGTTCTGTATTCAGCCGGACGACAAAGCGCCACCGCCAATTTAGGCTTAGAGAAACTTGGCATTACCGTGGATGCTCGCGGCAAACTGACCGTTGATGCTGACTACTGTTCGTCGGTGAAAAATATTTTTGGTGCTGGTGACGTAATTGGCTTTCCGGCTCTGGCCTCTACTTCAGCAGCACAGGGAAGACTCGCTTCTCTTCACGCTTTTGGCGTTCAGGCCACGGCATTGAAGGTTCCCTTACCGTTCGGCATCTATTCGATTCCTGAGATTAGTTACGTTGGGCTGAACGAGGACGAATTAACGACGAAGGAGATTCCTTACGAGACCGGAACTGCATGGTATCGAGAGATAGCCCGCGGACATTTAATCGGCGATGAACAAGGGATGCTTAAACTACTCTTTCATCGTGAAACACGGAATTTGCTCGGTGTTCACATTATCGGCGAAGCATCGACTGAATTAATACACATCGGTCAGGCGGTCATGGCGCTAAATGGCACACTGGATTATCTGCTCGACGCAGTATTCAACTATCCAACACTTGCTGAGTGCTACAAGGTTGCCGCTCTAGATGGATACAATAAAATCAGAGCTTAAAGCGGAGCAAATGGCGGATAATACTTTCGTCCTACTAGCCTCATTCGCCAATGCGTTAGCGCATAAGATTCGTACCCCTCTTGCTGTCATCACAAACGAGATCTCTTTTCTAGCAAGTCAGGGGCATGACTGCGCACGGGCTCAGCAACGCAGCAAAGACATCGCTCAAATCTTAAAATCCGCCACCATACTCGGAAGCACTAATGTAACCGAATCTAAGATCGACATCACACAATCAATCGTTAAAGTTTTCCCGTCGATTAAGCCCACAGCGCGGATTAATTCTATCGGGGATGAGATGCGCTTAGAGACCACATTGAAATTGATTAAGATTTTCGTGAATGATTTATCAGCCGCAGAGCATGCTCAGACGAACGACGGCTGTATACCAGTTTTCGAACACACGCCAAGTGAAGCTATGCTAAGTATGCAGTGTATGATGCACGATCCAATCTCGGTCGGTGGCGAGTTCGGTTCATTAACTGAGTTGTTTTCCCAAAATCTTCACCTAGATTTAATCGAGCCACCGTTAATCGATGCGAGCGCCAAAGCATGCGGAATAACTATATTAGCCAAGTTAGTCGATGGAAAATTTTCCATAACATGTAGCTGGAAGGTGACATAATAATACTTATGACCACGGAATCTTACGTATATTTCGTTGACGATGATGGTGATGCTGCCATCTCACTTATTCGAGCGGTTAAGGGATTGGGACTATCTGCACGCACCGAAGCGTATTCCACGGCCAGCGCAGCGTTGGCGGCGTTTACAAAGAAACAAGCCGTCGATGTGGTAGTATTGGATCTCTCATTGGATGACCTGCGCGGAGTTGAAAGCGGTTTTTCAGCGCTCACCGAGATAAACAAGATTTCGCCTGACACTCGCATTATCGTTCTAACAGGACATGGGACCGATGAGCACGGTATCAAAGCTCTACAACTTGGAGCTGCAAACTTTGTCGTGAAGCCAGCCGATCCAGCTCATCTCGTCGCACTGATCGCCGATGGGATTGCTCAATCACAATTGCGTAGAAGGGTTCGCGAGCTTGAGACGTCCGATCGATCGCGGATTCGGCAGCGACTCATCGGTAGCAGCCCAGCGATGTTAAAACTTCGTAACGACATGGAGTTTCTCGCGTCGAATTCGATCTCCGTATTCTTACGCGGCGAGACAGGTGTTGGAAAATCATACTTTGCAATGTGTTTGCATCAACTCGCGAGAGAGCGTGGAACGCGAAGCGGTAACTTTACGTCGTATGCGCCACGCGCCGGTAGCTCAGACTTAATCAGCAGCGATCTATTTGGACACATCAAGGGGGCCTTTACGGGGGCAAACGAAGCTAAAGCAGGGCTGCTGCGGCACGCTGAAAACGGCACGTTGTTTTTGGACGAAGTTGACGAGCTGCCGGTTGAAGTTCAAGTCACGCTCCTAAGTGTACTTCAGAATCGAAACTATCGACCGGTCGGATCAGCAGAGGAAGCTTCATTCACAGGGCGCATTGTCTCAGCATCCAATGGAGACCACGAAGAAAGTCAACGAACTGAAAAACTGAGGCCAGATTTTTTTCATCGTTTAGCTCAGGAAATTATTACAATCCCCCCGCTTCGTGAACGCAGCGGGGATATTCCGGAATTGGCGATCGCTTTTTTACACAGCGTTAATGCTCGAGAAGGAACTGCGATCTCAGGTTTCGATGCTGCGGCGTTACAATTACTAACAGCGTATAAATGGCCAGGAAACGTGCGCGAGTTGGAAAAGGCCGTAGAGCGATCGGTTGCGAAAGCTAGCTATGAGCGCAAAACACTCGTTTCGCCTGAACATCTACCCACCTCTGTTGCAACGAGCAACGACCAAGTAATTTTGAAGAGCGAGATCAATGCCACTTCGTTTTCCGAACAAGTGGAGAGTTATAAGGTAAAATTAATCGAGACAGCGCTTGAACGCGCCGGCGGAAATCAGATGAAAGCTGCGGAAAGCCTTAGTCTCGATCGCTCATCGATGCGGCGGATATTGGGGCGCAGAAAGTAAGTACGGTCTCTCGCACCTTTTACTCAATCCGGACCTTTGAATCCGGGACCCCTTGGACCGCGGACCAAGGTCCAGAGCCCAGAGTCCAGAGTCCAGGATGCTTAACTACTCCCCCACATCCGTCGGCTTAAACACGATCGCTGATCGCAGTGGCCGCACCGCAGACAACTGCCAGATCCTCCAGATGAGATCCTGATCGAGCTGAATATCAGACGCTAGGACTTCGCGTCCGTCAAACCCAACCAACGATTGAGATAACTTCATCCCGGGCGACAGCGCAGCTAGCGACACCTTCTTCTCGTGTGTAGCAACCGGTCTTTTGGCTTGATTCATGAGTTCTGCTTGAAGAGCCTTATCGGTCCGCAGCTCTTTTGGCAGCAAGAACATCGGTGTCCGTGCTGCGATCGCTTCCGCCAGCAACTTGACCATGCAGCATGCAACGATCGGATGAAAATTTAAAACATCGCCGCGCTTTAAACGACCAAGTAATCCGTACGCTCGCCTTGGACTCCATGATCCAGTTGCATAAAATAGGCGATCGCTCGAGTCAGCCGCCATTAGTGCGGACGCAACGACGCTAAGATCATCGTCCGCTGGCTGCACCTCTCCAGCTACTAGCCGTGCCATCATCGAAATAATCTTTGATTCGAGATCGAGGCCTAGATTTTTCAAGACAGCGACGCTGCTCTCTTTTATCTTGTTGGCAAGCTCTTCGCGAAATCCACCCTGAGCTATTCTAGTTCCATCCGTTCCTTTCAATCCATCGACCGGGAGGACCTGTCGAAGTAGCTCTGGACGCCCCTTACCGAAAGATAAGGCATAAAGAAAACTTGCCGACCGCAAGGCCTCCGCCAAGATCGGATCGGGGGTTAACGCTCCGACAATGCGCTGCGCTACGAACGACACGCGCTGAAGATGCTCACGTCCCCAATCATCCGCATCGTTAATAACCTGATCCATCGACGCCTTAACGGCTGGATTACCGGAAAGCATACCGTTGGCCTTCAACATATCTAGATCGAGACTGGAGCCGGAAAGAGGCTCCCCGCCGATCGATTTCCCGATCAGTCCAAGCTTGTGCAACTGAGCGAATACCGCCTCCGGAACCGCAACACTCGGATCTGTTACCGCTGGCTTCGATACCGTCGACCCCGCTGCCTTAGGTTCAACTTTCGGGGTTGCCGCCGTACTGCGCCGCTGATCAACAGCTCGTCGAAGATAATTTATAGCAGCCAACATCTCGACTGCCACGTAAGGAGTATTCAGTGTAGTCGCAGCAGGGAAAAGCTTGTCGAGACCGCGCTCAAACTGTTCGACCTCCACGCCAACTAGAACGACTGGCACTGCAAGAACTCCGCTTAACGGCTCCAAGCGCCTTAAAAGTTCTTTGGTATTAGCCGTGTCGCCGCCTGCTTCAATTACCAAAATCGGGTCCATCATGCCCTTGAGTAACCCCTCAAGCGCGGAAACGTCTGAAGTAATACGCGGCGCGAATTTTTTGTCGCGCAATGCCTGTAATACAGCTGGGCTTGTCGTCCCCCCGGCTTGCAAAATCAAAACCTCAGACGATGCAGAATTTGGTCGAACCATAGAATGGAATACTCCGTGGGAAGCTGCTGTTGAGCAACGGCAAATACATAAAATTACATGAGTTTTTTTGCCTAGAAAGACCCTCTGAGCACTATCGAATTCGACTCAAAAGGGGTATTTTATCACTGTTACTTATCGAATTAAAAAATGAGTATTTTCAAATAGTTACGACGGGATAGAGACTAGTACATGAGCACCCCTGCAACACCCCACTTAGGAATCTCAGACATTCGCATCGAAGACGAGATGCGCCAATCTTATCTCGACTACGCAATGAGCGTAATTATAGGGCGTGCTCTACCGGATGTTAGGGACGGACTTAAGCCGGTACAACGCAGAGTCTTATACGCGATGTTCTCCGAAGGACTAACTTCTGACAAAAAACACTCCAAATGCGCCGGAGTCGTGGGCGAAGTTCTCAAGAAATTTCACCCACACGGAGATTCCTCGGTTTATGACGCGTTAGTGCGACTGGCTCAGACATGGACCCTTCGTTATCCGCTCGTGGACGGTCAGGGCAACTTCGGATCGATCGACGGAGATCCCCCTGCCGCGTATCGATACACTGAGTGTCGAATGACGAAGCTTGCTGAAGAGCTGTTGAGAAACATCGAGAGCGAAACGGTAGATTTCCAACCAAATTTCGACAATGCAACCGAGGAGCCGGTCGTATTGCCAGCGGTGATCCCAAATCTTGTCGTAAACGGCGCAGATGGAATCGCAGTGGGAATGGCTACGCATATCCCCCCACACAATTTGTCTGAAGTAATTGATGCAACTATCGCGTTGATTAAAAACCCCTCAATCGAGGTCAGCGAATTAATGGGCCATGTGCCAGGCCCAGATTTTCCAACTGGAGGTCAAATTTACGGACGCCAAGGCATCGCCAGCGCCTACATGACCGGAAAAGGGATCATACAAGTGCGCGGTCGCACACACACCGAGCAGCTAAAAGGGCGCTCTCGGGAAGTTGAAGCGATTATTATCGACGAGATTCCGTTTCAGGTAAATAAAACCCGATTAATCGAACGAATCGCTGATTTGGTGCGAGAGAAAGAGATCGATGGCATCAGCGACATGCGCGATGAGTCGGATCGCGAAGGAATGCGGATCGTCGTAGAGCTTAAGCGTGACGCTACTGCGGAAGTGGTGGTAAACCAACTTTTCAAGCTCTCTCCTCTGCAAACGAGCTTCGGAATCATCAACTTAGCGATCGTTGATGGAAAGCCGCAGACCTGCACTTTAAAGCAACTATTAGAGTTCTTCGTAAATCATCGCCGCGAAGTAGTCACGCGCCGCACTCAGTATCAGCTGCGAAAAGCCCAAGAGCGGATGCATCTTTTAGAGGGATTTCGAATCGCGCTTCTCAATATCGATGCGATTATTGCGTTGATTAAAGCTGCGCAGACTCCGCCAGAGGCCCGTATGGGATTAATGGCTGCGTACTCGTTATCAGAGATTCAAGCGCAAGCGATTCTGGATTTGCGATTGCAGAAACTTACCGGAATGGAACGGTTGGCGATCGAAAAGGAGCATGCGGAACTGGCACAGTTAATCACTGAGCTTCAGGAGATATTGGCTGATTCACTTCGAGTCGATGGAATTATCGCTACGGAACTAGCGGAAATCAAAGAACAGTGGGGCGATAAGCGTCGCACCGAGATTATCGGCGAAAGCGCTGAGTTGCTAGTCGAAGACCTTATCGAAGACGAAGAGATGGTGGTTACCGTAAGCCACGAAGGCTTCGTCAAACGTACGCCGATGGATCAATATCGAGCGCAGCGTCGCGGAGGAAAGGGCGTCACTGGATCAGCGCAAAAAGAGGAAGATTTCGTGGAACACCTCTTCGTAGCAAGTACGCTGGCCGACCTGATGGTCTTTACTAATCAAGGCCGAGTATATTGGACGAAGGTTTACCAACTTCCAGAAAGCGGACGAGTTGCACGCGGAAGAGCGCTAGTAAATCTCTTAAACCTTAAGCCGGATGAAAAGCTTGCGGCGATACTGCCGTTAAAACCAGGATTAGATCCCACCGGCTTCGTGGTTATGGCGACTGCGCTCGGTGTCATAAAGAAAGTAGATCTAGCTGACTTTATGAAATCACGACGCACGAATGGAATCATCGCGTGCACGTTGCGAGATAACGATGAGTTAATTGGAGTTGGATTCTCATCCGGAACCGATCACATCCTAATCGCAACTCGAGATGGTATGTCAATTCGTTTCGAAGAGGGTGAAGTGCGAGCGATGGGACGAAATGCGGCTGGCGTAAAGTCTATCTCACTAACCGATGCCGATCAGGTTGTAGCGATGGCGCTACTTAAAGAGGGCAAGGATGTCCAAGACTCAACGTTGATGACGGTATGTGAAAATGGTTACGGCAAACGGACCCATAGCGAGGAATATCGAGTTCAAGGTCGCGGTGGTAAGGGAATTATCGATATCGTAACGGAGGAAAGAAACGGTCCTGTTGTTGGAGCGTTCTTGGTAAACGAACAAAGCGAAACGATGATCATTACTAGTGGTGGAAAAGTGATTCGTTTCCTTGTGAAGGATCTGTCGATTATCGGACGCAACACAAAAGGCGTTCGAGTAATCAACTTAGATGAGGGCGAGAAAGTCATGGCGGTTGCTCACCGCGCCGAAAGTGAAGACGACATGGAAGAGCCGATACAATAGGGCTGGGCTGGGACCAGAACCAAGAAGGACCATGAACCAAGAAGGACCATGAAGGACCGCGGACCGCTGGTCCGCTTGATCGAATTCTTCCATGCGATCGTGCGGACCAGCGGTCACTGCTGTCCGGTAGGAAATGAAAATTTCCTTGTAAGAGATCGAAAGTATTGAAGAAAACGAAGAAAAATCATTTTTCGATTTGAATTGAAAAGCCGAATTTAGGGGACTTGCAAGCCG
>JBGSNS010000253.1:0-7513 GCA_041739515.1 Bdellovibrionota bacterium | reverse complement strand
TCTTCTCCGCATATGTAACCCCAACCTCGCTCTGAGGCTTGGAAGTTAGACTGCCATCCACTATTTTAGCGAGGTTCTCCTTGAGCATCATAGCGCCGATGTTCGCCAAACGATCGTGTAACGAGCCGGTAAAATCGTCATTCTCGATCGCCGTTGATTGTGAAGCAAATACCGGCCCAGTGTCTAAGCCGGCCTCCATTCGCATTAAGCACACGCCGGTCTCGGAATCTCCGGCTATGATCGCGCGATGGATCGGGGCAGCTCCACGCCAGCGTGGCAACAACGAGGCGTGCACGTTTACGCATCCATGCTTAGGTAGATCCAAAAGGCTCTGCGGAATGATCAGTCCGTATGCGGCAACGACACCGATGTCCCACGGGCCCGTAGCGCTTGCGAACTGCTTAACGGATTCGAGCTCTTTACGCAGCGAAATTGGTTGCAACACTTGAATACCGTTAGTTAGTGCTAGAGCCTTAACCGGACTCGCAACGAGCTTTTGACCGCGACCGGCAGGCCGATCCGGTTGTGTAATAACCGCCACGACCTCCACCGTCGGCATCTCTATCAATGCTTGCAATTGCATCGCTGCGAACGTGGGTGTTCCGAAAAAAGCTACTCTGATTTTAGGCGTACTCAAGGGGCTAAAATTCCTTCCTCTTGTAACCAATCTTTAAAAATCGGTTTTTTAAGTCGACTTAAATGGTCGGTAAAGAGTACGCCGTTTAGGTGATCAAGCTCGTGCTGGATGCAAAATGCATCGAGTTCTTCCGCTTCGCATTCGAACAATTCGCCATCTATGTTTTGAGCCCGAACAACGACATTCTTAGAGCGTTGAATCGTCTCTCTGAATCCGGGGATACTTAAGCATCCTTCCTCAGACTGCTCCTTGCCGCTCCGTTTAACGATTTCAGGATTGATGAACGCTGCGAACCCGGATTTATCTTCCGAGGTATCCATAACGAATACTCTGCGAGAATCGCCAACCTGGGGAGCGGCTAAGCCAATTCCAGGTGCCCTATACATAGTTTCCTTCATCGCTTCGACGAAATCGCGCAGTTCAGAATCGAATTTAGTGACCGGAGCGGCCGCGATGCGTAAGATAGGATCCGGAATGACTCGAATCGGTAAAATCTTAGGGGTTGAAAGCAGCGCCATATCGCGCACAGATACCATAAAGCACCTTCACTAGAAAACCGTTGAGGTGATACCGAGGAAACTTTCACCATCAATCAACTATTGCCATACTCCAAAGGGGTCGGGGTGTTAATGAGTATCGCGCAGTTTAGCCTCAGAGAGGCGCAGTTGTTCCGTATGGTGAGCGCCGTGTTTGGCGATGATAACGTCATTCCGCATATGACGCTTGCCGGGGTATTAGGAGCTGCGCCGCTGGACGATGCAACGAGGGCGTGGTGCGCCCAACAGCGGTGTTTGTTGACAATAGTAGGTCGCGACGACGAACCTAGGTTTGTGTTAGATTTCGCGGCTGTGGAAGACGATGTTATCGACCCGACGCGGGTGGAACTTCATCGCAGGGGAAGAGAGCTTCTGGCGCATCACGGAGTTTTCTTCTTTGCGATGATGAACGATGATTTCGAGGCGTTAGTTACCCCAGGAACTGGATTTACTTTGGTACATTATTTCGATGAGCAGTTCGCTAAAGAGGGGATCGATCTTAAGTTGTTGGATGAATAGGACCCTAATCTTGCTCCTGGTCGGTGCCGCTGTTCTGCGCGGAATCGTCGCGTTGTATTTCCCGACCTCCCTTGAAGTAGTGCAAGTCGGAGTATTTCTCGTTTTATGCGGATATCTTTTATGGCGAGGAAAAGCGATTTTGCCATCGCTTGTAGTCGTACTTGCGATCGTTGGAGGCAGCGTGGGTGCGAGCTATGCCTACTCGGTGTGGCAATCTAGTCAGACGCAGGGTGTTGTATACGTGATGCGACTTTCCGGTGACGTAACTGGAGGTAAATCTAGAATCTTGCGCGAGGCGATAGCAGGTTCCGATTCCTCGCTTGCTCGCGGATTTTATCGCATTATTGATGGAAAAGCCGATCCCCGAAAACAGCTCGCTGAGCTGTTCGACCGTGCCCAAGCGGAATCCGGAATCGTGTGGGGCAACACTCAACTCGTTCGCTACTCTCCAGCTCCGAAACCAACCCGGAGTTTAAAATCGATTGCCCAACCGTTTTCATCTACTCCCAAGATTCTGAGTGCAGCGGTGGGAGAACTTCATTTAGTGACCGAGGTTCCGGTAATTGGGATGTCTTTTGAGCCGGTTGTTGCGACCGGAGTGTTTCTGCGCATTATTACAGCCGCGAACCGCGCTCGTGGAGAAACGCGAGAGCAGTTGTTAAAGTTTGCGGGACTAATGGGCGATCGCTGGCGAGCTAGCGAGCATAAGGCATATCCGTTCTTTCTAAATGGCACCGATTTAATTCGTGTATTCCTGGAAGGGGGTGGTCGCGAAGATGGCCTATTAGTATGCGCCGTTCGGGATTTTCAGTCTGCCCTGACTTTTCTTAAGAAAGGCGGAACACCGCAGCTGCTTGCTGCAGTTAGAAACAATCTTGCCATTGCTCAGGTACTTCTACTCGAAGCGAACGGAGATAAACTAAAATCTGCTCGCAAAAACTTTGACCTAGCTAAGAGATTGGGGTCTCGTCCCGATCCGTTCAAGCTTGGCGGGCAGGTTTCGAGCGTAGCGGCGGATAATTTGCGTACTTTGTACGGGATGAAAAAGAGAGGGATGCGAACTGGGGTAAAGAAGAAGAGCTCTGGGAAAAAAACTAAACCCAAACGCTAATTTTGAATCATGCAGGATCGTATATCTGGACGATGGCATCTCTAGAGGGGAGTCTGTAACGAGAAGTGCGTAAGACGAACAATGATCATCCATCGAGCGGGGTTTCTTACACAGGAGCCCTCGGAGAACACGGAGCCGAAACTGGTTATCTCCGCGTTCTCCGAGGGCTCCTGTGTAAATCATAACGGTCGGACTCCTGGTGTAATATCGTTTACACGAATTACGTTATACTCGCGTGGACGACAAAAGCGACCGAGATTAATCTGCCACCAACGGATCCGTGAAGGTTTCAAACACCTCTTCACCGTCGGTCAATCCATCTCCATCGGTATCGGCCAGCCTTCGATCTGTGCCGTATCGCACTCGTTCTACAGCATCATAGATGCCATCTGAGTCTCGATCTGGTCGCTGGGCGGAAGCCATTTTTTGAAGCTGTCCACGAATAAACGACCTAAAACGGCGTGCCATAAATCGGTATCCCTTTGGATCCGGATGTAATCCGTCGTCATCAAGGTATCGTCGGGGCATATCATCAACCCTCACGTACACCGGAAGTTGGCCACGGCTCTTTGCTGCGAGTAGGAGAGTGTTCACTCTCTCCGAATATTCTCTGTTACCCTCCCGTACATTCGGAGTTATAGTTGCAACTATAAAAATTGGAGATGTACCGTCTATTCGCTTCGTGACTCTGCGAATATGCTTAATCGTTCGGACTAAGTTTCTCACCGTTAAGTCAGGACGATCAGTTAACCAGTCGTTCGTTCCGGCCTCAATAAAGAAGTAGTCTGCATTGAGGGAACTTACATAGGTTTTGCCAACAGATTCTTTCGTCAAGTAGCGCCGGAACCCATTATATAGTTGTTGGGTAGAGTTACCCGGGACACCGAGATTTACGATCTCTGCGCCCTCAAAAAAATCCTCGAGTCGGCCAGGATACCCCCGGCGCACTGCTCGCGTGTCGCGTACTCCGCTGACGATACTATCTCCGGTAAAGACCATTTTAATCTTCTGATCGCAGTTATAATCGACTAGCCGATTTATTTTTGGACAACCAAATGCCGCAGACGCACTCAAAAAGAGCGCCAGAACAGCTAGAGACGAGCAAAAGGGTAATGGAAAACATAACATGTCCTCATAAGGCTAACATAAAACTAGGATTCTTGGCCACCGAGTGGCGTGCTACATGTTTTAAATCATGTACGTATTGATCCTCGCACTCTGGGTAGTTTTAGTCGGTGCTTACATTAACGGTCCGGTTGGCGATCCTGATCTATGGTGGCACATCACCGTGGGTCGATGGATTCTCGCAAATCAGACTTTGCCAGCAACGGATTTGTGGAACGCGTTCAGCTCCGGCGAAATCTGGCGCGCGTATTCGTGGCTTCACGAAATTGTATACGCTGCCATCGATTCAGCGTGGGGGATTCAGGGATTATGGACCGCACAGCTATTACTTGCGATCGCTTTAATGGCAACATTAGTGGCTGTCTTTTCGTATCTGGCACGCGATTATTTCATCGGCACGTTGATCGGAACGCTGGTGACGGTCGGATGTTTCCAGAATTTTTCGTTACGACCTCAAGTGTTCACATGGATCTTGTTTGCTATTTCGCTTGCGTTGGGTGAGCGCAGCCTGCGAGAGGGATTTACCCGGAAGACTGGCATCGCAATTGTAGCGGTATTTTCTCTATGGGCGAATTCTAATATCACAGCGATTATCGGCATCGGAGCGTTATTCTTCTGGGTGTTGCCAACGGCCCATCGTGGTTCTGTGAAACTCGCTGTGATGTTATCGAGCCTGGCAATCTTGGGAACTTTCTTTACTCCTTATTTTGGCGGCGAGTGGCTTACATTTTTCAGCAAGACCGGACATCCATTGAGTATGACATCGATCGCTGAGTTTAAGTCAGCGACGATACTTGGCTATGGAGCCGGCATCCTACTTGTTTTGTCTGCGTTGGTCGTTGCTGGTTTTGCTAGAATGCCACAGTTCTTCCCTCCGGCGCGATTGGTACTGGTTCTCGGTTCCGTGTGCGCTGGTGCGGCGGTGGTTAAGTTTATCCCGTTCGCGGTGATTGCGCTTGGTGCCCTCTTGTCAGTTGTTTGGGCCTCATTGCATAGCAAGGCAAGCTCCGATCAAGAGAACTACAAGTTCAAGTTCTTCGAGGGAATCGCGAGATTGCGAGCTGTATTGAATTGGCTGCCACCTATCGGAGTAATAGCGCTTTTGTTTGCGATCTCTGCAGTTGTGATATCTGGGGCAGCACAGCGCCCATTGAATACAACGTTGATCCCGGTGGCGGCGGTTGATTTCATCAAAGCACATAATCTTCCCACTCCGATCTTGAATGACTTTGGACGTGGTGGATACGTCATGTACCGAATGAGCGATGCTGATGGAGTTTTGGCGGAGCCCTATAAAGTTCCGCTTGATGGCAGAACGAACGTGAATTTGCCCGACATATGGCGCGCTTATCGTGTAGCAGTTGAGGGACAATCTGGTTGGGAAGAGCTTTTACAAATAGTGAAACCCAATACGATCTTGTGGCGACGCGAGAGCCCCCTTACGCAGTTGTTGATTGCCAGCGGTGGATGGCGCGAAGCTTACGTCACAGGCAGTCCAACTAAAGGGTTCGTTGTTCTGACGAGAATTGCAAACTGATCTCTCGCGAACTTATTAACGTGCTTCCGGTGCCTCGCCGTTGGTCGGCGCGACGATGCCGTCGGTAGCAACTACCCTGCGTTCAAAATCCTCCCAGGCACTGGCAAACGCCCCCTTCTTTGCGAGAAGCTCAACAAAACTGCCATTTTCTTCTACAATCCCTCGCCGTACAAAGAGGATTCGATCGAACAACGGTACGAGGGCTAGTCGATGGCAGGCGGTTAAAATTGTGCGATCGCTAAAATGATGGATTAGGCTAAAGAAAATTTGTTTTTCAGTTGTTGGATCGAGGCTTGAAGTTGGCTCGTCTAGTAGGAGCACTTCTCGACGCGAAGCACGCAGCAAGCCGCGTGCGAGCGCGAATCGTTGACGTTCCCCGCCAGACAGATTTAGTCCCTTCTCTGCTAGGTTTGCTTCCCAACCACCTTGAATTTTTTCTATGACATCTTCCAGCCTACACAAAGAGGTAAAGAAGCTTAGCTCCTCCTGTTTAAAGCGTTCCCCCATTGTGAGATTATAGCGGACGGTCTCAGTAAAAATTTCCGGCTCCTGTGGAAGTAATAGGCTTGAGCCCGCCATGTCATCGATGGATAATTTGTCGCCGCGATCGGTCGAAAGATCAAATTCTTGTGGAAGTAGCATTCCACCTAAGACTTTCAGCAGAGTAGATTTTCCTGAGCCACTCGGCCCGACTAGCGCTACTTTCTCGCCCCGCTTTATCTGTAGATCTCGGATATGAATCCCTTGGTATTCTCCTTTTATGTAGCGATACTCAAGTTTGTGAAACTGCAATGCGTTCCACTGCGGCAGTCTCCGTTCTTTTGCGACTGCACGTACGAGCTTTGACTGCTCATCGATTCTAGTTGCGTCTTCGTAAGCGGTGGCCGATTCAATCAATCCTGAATAGTAGCCAGTGAACGATCCGATCGCTTGAAAGATTCGATCGAGATAATTCAACAAAACATAAACCTCCGCGACTTCAAAAGGCTGATCGATTCCTTGGTTACGGTAGAAGAAAATGCCGAGGCTCGAACCCATTACAAGCGCATAGCCAATGCCAACTGCTCCCCATTTAAGCTCTCCAAAAGCGGCAATTCTGCGACAAAGATCGCGACCGCTAGGATATACGTCTGCAAGGTACTTGCTCGCAGATTGCTCAAGAGAGAGTGACTTAACGGTAACGACGTTGAAGAGATAATCGACGCAGACTCGATTCAGTTTGTCGTAAAACGCATTAACTCTTCGGATGTAACTGGTAAGCCGCTTATTAAACAAAACCATTAAAAGAATGGTAAGTGCACCCATTAAGCTGACGTTCAGAGCAACCCAAAAATCGAGCACCACGATCGCTACCGAGGCGAAGGCGACCTTTACTAATCCTTCAATAAGTTGCCAGACATAGGTTCCGATTACAGCATCCACGGCACCGGCTGATCGATTCAGCCTAGATAGACTTTCACCTGAGTGATGATCGACGTGCCAGGAAAGAGGAAACCGCAAAAGTTCTCCAAAGACCCGTTCGAGTTCACTGCGACGGGCTTCAAACGCAGTGGTAATCTGAAAATACCGACCGAGGTGATGGGTCAGTGTATAGAGTAGTTTAAGTCCGACGTACGCAAAAATCCCGTAGGTTGCTTGGACGAGCGCCTCGGGACCAAAGCCGTCTTTAACGATGATTCCGAGCGTGTATCCGATCGCCCATGGAGCGAGTAGATCGATGGTGTAGGCAAAGACGAAGAGAAGTACGAACATGAAGAATCGCAGCTTAACCGTAGCAATCGCACGCCATGCGCCCGCAAATAGATTGCGAAACGAGGGCATTGCGTGTTGGTTTGGAGCTGGATCGATCACGGCTGTAGATTTAACCTAATTTGGGTTTGCTTTCATCCCTCTCTCCCCTTTTTGGACCCATTTCACCCTTTTAGTTATCGGCACATGTGCCAGGGGTCCAAAAAGGGGAGAGTACTTTGCATGTGCCTCCCCGATGCGTATGCTGTACAGTCACAATGAACTTATCTATTCCCTCCTTAGTGTTAGTACCGCTTGTA
>JBGSNS010000251.1:0-3543 GCA_041739515.1 Bdellovibrionota bacterium | reverse complement strand
AGCCAAAAGAATCGCGCTGAAGATCTCTCAACATGGACTCGATTGCTTCGCTGGCTGGTTCGCTTTTGATCACGGCTGAACCTTACCGCTCATCCCGGAAAGTGCTAAATCGACGATGAGCTGTGCCTCCTCCGCAATGCGACTTAAATGATCTTTACCGCAAAAACTCTCAGCATAGATTTTATAAATATCTTCTGTGCCAGATGGTCGCGCAGCGAACCATCCGCTCTTAGCAATTACTTTCAATCCGCCGATTGGTGCTCTATTTCCCGGCGCACATTCAAGAACGCTTTCAATCTTTTCCCCTGCAAGCTCCTTCGCCTGAATTTGACTAGGTAAAAGCGTTGACAATATTTTTTTCTGTTCTGCAGAGGCAGGCGCCTCGATTCGATCATACGCCGGCTCTCCAAACTTCGCCGTAAGCTCCCGATAAAGCTCGCCAGGATCGCGGCCCATCCGCGACGTGATCTCTGCTGAAAGTAGTGATGCGATAATACCATCCTTATCTGTTGTCCAAACGGTACCATCCGTGCGCAAAAATGATGCGCCGGCACTCTCTTCTCCACCAAAGCCCAGCGATCCATCAAAAAGGCCATTAACGAACCACTTAAATCCAACCGGTACTTCGTAGAGCCTTTTTCCAAGCGCGTTCGCCACGCGATCGATCATTTGACTGCTGACTAGGGTTTTTCCTACCGCCGCTAGCGAGCTCCATTTCGGCCGATTTTGAA
Source organism: Bdellovibrionota bacterium (assembly GCA_041739515.1). Taxonomy (GTDB): domain Bacteria; phylum Bdellovibrionota_C; class UBA2361; order UBA2361; family UBA2361; genus JBGSNS01. The sequence continues at coordinate 2,812 of JBGSNS010000251.1, read as the reverse complement.
AAAGATAGTGAATTGCGACTGCAAGGTAATGATTTGGTGTCAGCAAACCAGAACTGCGTGTAACGATGCCGTGCCTGTCATGGTCCGTATCGCATGCAAACGCGATATCGAAGCGGTCTTTAAGACCGATCAAACTTTGCATGGCATAAGACGATGACGGATCCATTCGAATTTGGCCGTCCCAGTCAACGGTCATAAATCTAAAAGTTGGATCGACATCGTTGTTCACTACGGTCAGATCTAGCTTGTAGTGCTCAGCAATCGCTGCCCAATAGTGGACCCCTGCTCCGCCAAGCGGATCTGCTCCCATTTTGATCTTCGACTCACGAATCACTTCCATATCGATCACATTGTGGATATCGCTTACGTACGTATTTAGATAATTGTGGCGATGCGTGGTGTCGGCACGGCGTGCCTTTTCAAATGAAATTCTTTTTCCGTCCTTAAGGTTATTTTTTAGATATTCGTTTGCTTTGGTTTCGATCCAACGAGTGACATCGCCTTCTGCCGGCCCACCGTTTGGAGGATTGTACTTAAATCCACCATCGTCAGGCGGGTTATGAGACGGGGTGATCACGATTCCATCAGCCATTCCCGCCGTGCGATTTCTGTTGTAAACGAGTATCGCGTGAGAGACGGCTGGAGTCGGAGTGTATTCATCGTTTTCAGCGATCATAACTTCTACGCCATTGGCCGCCAGCACTTCGAGCGCAGTAACATACGCTGGAATTGAAAGTGCGTGCGTATCGATGCCGAGAAATAATGGGCCGCTGATATTCTGCTGCTTGCGATAATCGCAGATGGCCTGGCTGATAGCCAAAACATGCAGTTCATTGAAACTCTTGTGAAAGGATGACCCGCGATGTCCTGATGTGCCAAAAGCAACACGCTGTGACGGAATCCAAGAATCGGGAGTTTCAGTGTAGTAGGCTGTGACTAATTTCGGTACGTCTACTAGTAGCGCCTGCGGCGCTAGCTTGCCAGCCAACGGACTTATCACGTGTTTCGGAGCCTCGTTAATAGGCTCATTCACTTTAATAGATTTCAAATCCTTTCCACTCCATAAGAAATGCCTGCTTTGTCGTCGATGAAATAACTTTAAAGCTGTTTGCGGATCGACTTTAATTCCAATCGACGTTTCGCCGTTACCTTGGGATACGCCATCTTAAGCCCTCGCAGAGTATCGAGGATAATTTGCGAGACGATCAACCGGGAATTTTCTTTGTCATCGGCAGGAACAATATACCACGGTGCGTGCTGGGTGCTCGTTGCGCTTAAGCAATTCTCATAAGCCTGCATGTAATGCGGCCAATTCCCCCGCTCATGAACGTCCGCCAGGCTGAATTTCCAATTCTTATCCGGTTCATCGATTCGCTCAATGAGGCGCTTTCGTTGTTCGTCCTTCGAGAGATGAAGAAAGAACTTCAGGATCCGCGTGCCGTTGCGATGCAGATGCCCTTCGAGATCTACGATTGAACGATATCGGTCCTTCCAGATTGTCTTTCCATCCGGCAACTCATCGGGAAGCATTTGGGTGGTGAGAATTTCCGGATGCACCCGGACGATCAGCACCTCCTCGTAATACGATCGATTGAAGATGCCGATCCGCCCGCGTTCCGGAAGACGACACGTGGTGCGCCATAGGAAATCGTGCTCCAGCTCTTCGGCGCTGGGCTGTTTGAAACTATAAACCTCACAGCCTTGCGGATTAACGCCGGACATTACGTGCCGGATGGCCCCATCCTTACCGGCCGTATCCATTCCCTGGAAAATCAGCAGTAGCGCATACCGATTAGATGCGTAATGCATCCGTTGCAGGTAACTCAGCTCCTCAACGTGTTCCTCGAGGTGTTTTTTATATTTCTTCTTCGACTTGTAATAGGGTGGGACATCTGTCGGCCACTCGTTTAGTCTGACGGTTTCTCCGGACGGTGCACGGAAATCTTTTGAGTTGATTTTCATTGTCTTACCTTTATGGGCGTTACCTAAATGAGTCGTTATTCCGCCGATCGATGAGCTGTCTCTTATTAAACGGGCCGCTGTTGCTCGGATGTCAACCAGTGATCATCTGATAGTTGTTCCCGATCAAATAAGTTGGGCTGCGTTTCAAGCTCTTCCCGCACGCACGCCAAACGTTCGTCAAATCGCATCCGATCGCACGGAGACTCGATGGTGCGGTTCGCCAATTCGGTGATCCATTGCATGTGGTCATGAAGCACCCGGCGCCGACTTGGGCTGAACGTGCGACTCGCAATGATTTGAAGCGCATCGAGCATCCGAAGCATGATGCCGACATTGGCGCGGGCGCTTTCTCGGATTTGATCAAAGGATTCAGCCACCAAGTTAGCAAAGGTCGGGCCGATGGCGATAACCCTTAGCTCCTGCCCCTCATAGCGATGCGACGATGGGATTGGGCGCGAAGCGAGCCGCGCGAGAATAGCCGTCAGGTAATCCAGGCACATTATCGCCGTCGTGGTGTCATTGACGCCGGGCGACAGGGCTCGCAGCGCCATATCCACCAGCTGTCTAATTCCGAAGGCGGAATCTTGTTCCATCGTACGGTGTCGGGCGATCGTGAACGCTGCCTGCAACGCGGAGATGATCTTTTTTTCAGGCGGGGATTCAAAAGCAAGTGAAACAAGCGAAGTTCCCTGAACCACAAACTCACCTATGCCTCGCTCCATCCGCACGATCGTCTGGTGCTCATGCGCCAAGCGCAATAGCGCCGCGTTATCCACGCCTTGGATGTAACCATTCTCGGTAGCCAGGATTGGCTGCCAGTTCTGCGCAGGGAGAGAGAGCGACGCTTGTT
>JBGSNS010000234.1:0-2674 GCA_041739515.1 Bdellovibrionota bacterium | reverse complement strand
GAACTACGTATTCTTTCTTACGGCGAGCGCCGAAGGGATGTCGGGAATACCCCCGAGTGTCGCCATCATTGGCTATCGAAAGATTCGTAACTGTTTAGCTATATTACATATATTGTGCACTTTCGTGGGGATTCGTCAGGAACTGTCCCTATTTTGGCTTCTCGGTATGTCCACCAAACTGGTGCCGCATCGCCGACAGAACCTTCTCAGCAAAGGTGTGATCTTGTCTTGAGCGGAACCGTACGAATAACGCGGCTGTTAGCACGTCGGCTGGGACAGCTTCATCAATTGCCGCCTGTACGGTCCATCGGCCTTCGCCGCTATCCTGCACAAATCCAGTGTATTCAGCGAGCTGCGGGTCCTGCAACAGCGCAATCGCGGTGAGGTCCAATAGCCATGACGAGACAACGGAGCCTCTACGCCAGACTTCAGCGATTTCCCCTAAGTTGAAGTTAAATTGATTGTCAGCACCGTTATCTAGTTTGTTGGCATTCTTGAAGATATCAAACCCTTCAGCAAACGCCTGCATCATTCCGTACTCGATGCCGTTATGGATCATTTTTACGAAATGCCCTGCGCCGCATGGGCCTGAATGCAGATATCCCTGCTCAGCGGTGCTGTTGCCCTTATAGTTCTCCCTACCTGGGGTACGCTCAACATCGCCGATTCCAGGGGCTAACGATTTCAAAATCGGGTCAATCTGAGCCAACGCGGCATCGGATCCACCGATCATCATGCAGTATCCGCGATCGAGACCCCAAACCCCACCGCTTGTGCCGACATCTACGTAGTGAATCCCCTTCGCCTTCATCTCACGGCCGCGACGGATATCATCCTTATAGTTCGAATTTCCGCCATCGATGATGATGTCTCCCTTATCCAGCACCGCGGCCAATGCCTGAACGGTCTTTTCGGTCGGATCGCCCGCTGGCACCATTACCCAAACGGCACGCGGGCCACTCATTTTTTTGAAATCTTCAAGCTTATTAACCGCTACCGCTCCTTCTTTCGCCAAGCCTTCGATATTTTTCGGATCAAGATCGTGCACAAAGCACTCGTGTCCGGCGCGCATAAGACGTCGCACCATGTTTCCGCCCATTCGACCAAGTCCGATCATTCCAAGCTGCATAAGTTTTCCTAGTTAATCTCGATTAAAAAATCTGGAGTTAATGAATCCGTACCGCTTTGATGCCGTCAACACGCATCAATACACTTTTAGCGCCATTCCCGGTATTTTCAACGGTAAAGTCAATCGGACCGCTAACTCCGTTGTACGAGAGCTTACGCATAGCCGCAACCGTGTCACCGCCCTCAGTCAACGCCTTTAGGACTGAAGTCACCGCTTCATAGCCTAGAGCGTTTGATAGGGTCGGTGAACGCTCATCATATTTTTGGGCGAAGGCACGGGAAAATATCTCGCTAAAGACCGGGGAATCGAAAAAAATCTCGGAAAAACCGGCGCGGTCCTGAGTGGTATCATACAGTAACTCTTCGCCCTGGGTGGCAGATAGAAGCAGAGGTCGTGTCCACGCCATCTGCTGTAACCTTGAAATGACGTTCAAGACTCCGAACCCAACTCCGAACCCATCGATCTGCTGTCCCTTGGCACGCAGCAATGTCACTCTAAAATCGAAAGACAATTCATTTCCGCAATCAGGAGATGGAACCTTAACACCTCTATTAGTCGCTGCCTCGTGCCAGATGTCGCTATACTGCACGCCGAGTCGGGAGTTAGAGCAAATAATGCTAAAATTCTTAATGGCGGGTTGCGTCACAAAAAATCGCTCAATTGCATCGCGCACACCACTAATGCGCGGGTAAACGGAAAACAATCCGCGGGTGGAGCGCGTAATGACGCCTTCAAGATAGCTAGTTGCTACGACCGTTATCCCTAGCGAGTCGACCAATGGAGGAAATGACGCGTCAAGCGACGGTTCAAACGCCAACAAAATTTTCGTTTTAGACTCTGACAGCTTGCGACGTACATCTGTAGTTTTAACACTAACAGATTCGCTGTCTGAACCATCAAGATCGAGTTCAGTGACCGCTACTCCTGTTTCATTAGCAAGTTTTAGCCGAGCACCCTCTAGACTTAGGCGTGACGCGAGTGAGCTGGATCGGTAAGTAAGCAAAATCGGAACAGGCGTGGGCGCTACCGACGATACGGATGAGGATGACGCCTCACTAGTTTGGGCAACAGCCGGCATCGAAAATGCCGCGATTACAGCGCAAAAACTAAATAAAATGGCGACCACTAACGCCCGCCGAAACACGAGAAAGAACCTTGGCATGGTGGTAAACTATCGGGTTTCCCACTCGGGCGAAATGATCGTTCTATCAATATATTTCCCAAGTGCTCGAAGCTGCTCACCTTTATAAATCTACTTAGCATCTAGTGCTAGAAGCCCTGATTTATCGCTCCGAACCATCCGTGCGAGAATCTATAGATATAGAGGTGATATGCGCCCGTTAGGGGTAAAAATTTGCTCATTATTGTTTCTTTCATTTAGTTGCGGCTGCTACAGCCTTCCGATGGCGAGCGAATACGCGGGACCAAGAGAGCGCCCCCACTCAGTAGCAGACTACTATCCTGCGGATGAACAACCAACCGTCACCGCTATCACCGAGCTTAAGAACGAAAACAAAATCGAAGTGACGCGACACGAGCTCTCGA
>JBGSNS010000221.1:0-8708 GCA_041739515.1 Bdellovibrionota bacterium | reverse complement strand
AAGGCGCCCGTCGCGCACCTCAGCTTTAAAAGGTGGCGAATCCCAAAGCTCTACCGGATCCACAGGCTGAACGTCGTAGTGGCCGTAGATAGTGACGCCGCGTCCGGAAGTCTGGCGATCAGCGGCAGGCTTTGCCAACACGATCGGATACCCTGTCTCAGCAAACTTTAACTCTCCGCGCATCCCGATAGAATCAAGATGAGCGAGTAACCACTTGGCGCAACGCAGACAGTCAGCCTTAGAGCTTGGGTCAGTGCTAACCGACGGGATAGCCAAAAACTCCGTAAGTTCATCTATAAACCGGGGGCGGTTATTTTCCAGATAGTCTTTAATTTCAGAGATTGAATCCATCGATGAAGTATAGTTGCGCTCCGGCCAGAACGAAACTAAAAAGGGAGCATGATCAACCGTAAATTTTTGGTTTCCATCTTAGTGCTTATAGCTCTCGTTGGCCTTACCGCTGGCTGCTCTTCGAAAAAGAAGGTGCCCACGACGGGCACGGGCGAGTTAACTGAGGAGCAGTTGGCTGCTGAGCGTGAAGCGCGCTTTGGGGAGGGCTCAATACCGACTGCGGAAGGTGGTGGATTGTTCAGGGATGTTTACTTTGATTTTGATTCATCGATCGTAAACGGCGAAGGTAGGGCGACTATTCAGTCAAACGCTGAAATTCTCAGATCTCGTCCAGAGCTTTCCGTCACCATTGAAGGACATTGCGACGAGCGTGGGACCGCTGAATACAACATGGCGCTCGGTAACGCTCGAGCCCGAGCGGTTCGAGCGTTGTTAATCTCTTACGGGGTTGACGCAGGACGGGTGCAGACTATCAGCTACGGAGAGGAGGTCCCACTTGATTTGGGGCATGACGAAACCGCTTGGGCTAGAAATCGCCGAACTCACTTCTCAGCTATGGGTGGTGCGAATTAGGCGAAACTTATCTGCCGACTTCTCTTAGTGGTCTTGGTGGTTAAATTCGACGATTGAAGCGCCGCGTTCGTTCTTTCTCACCACAAAGCCCACAGAGAATCTCAATGAATTGGCTTTACGGGCCCGCAATCGGGCGCCTCGTGGCCATTGAGAAATTAATGTCCCAGATGCCCTTTAATAGTATTTAGCGACTCTATATACTGTGAGTCCGATGGAAACTAACTCGAACGCGGCTATTGAAAGTGTGGACGACTGCGAATCGCTTCCATCTTTTTCATCAACCGGCGAATCTTGCGTAGCAAAGCCCGCGATTACCGGCCCACTTAGCCCATCGATTCTTCGAGAGATGCGGCCGGAAGATCTGCAACTTGCCGCGGATAAACTTAGAACTGAACTAATCGGCTCTGTAGCGAACTCTGGCGGCCACTTCGCCTCGAGTCTGGGAGTTTGCGAGTTAACGGTCGCCCTGCATGCGGCGTTTGACACTCCTCACGACAGATTGATTTGGGATGTCGGTCATCAGGCCTACATTCATAAAATGTTGACCGGGCGCGGAGAACGCATCGGGACGATCCGAACGAAAGATGGCGTATCAGGATTTCTAAAACGTAGCGAAAGTGAGTTCGACACCTTTGGTGCAGGCCATGCTGGCACAAGCATCTCAGCCGCAGTCGGCATGGCTATTGGCGCCGTTGCAAACGGTGAAGAGCGGTACGTAGTTCCGATAATTGGTGACGGCTCGATTACAGCCGGTATGGCTTTTGAAGCGCTTAATCATGCCGGGGCGCTAGGGCTTAAGCGCTTTATCGTAGTGTTAAACGACAACGAAATGTCGATCTCCCCTAACGTAGGCGCACTAAGCTGGCTGTTTTCAAAGGCGGTAACATCGAAAACCTCGAACGTAGTTCGCGATCGATTTAAAAATTGGTACCGCGCCGGATACGTACCGGAGATTATTTACAAAGCACTAAACCGTGTGGAGGATCTCACTCAAGGTTTCTTCTCAGGTGCTGCATTGTTATTTGAATCGTTCGGATTTCGATATATCGGTCCGGTTGATGGACACAACATCACTGAATTAATGTCCGCATTTGAGCACGCAAAATCGCAAGACGGACCGGTAGTGATCCACGCCTACACCACCAAGGGCAAGGGCTATACGCCGGCCGAGGCTGATCCAGTGAAGTGGCATGGAGTGACTCCGTTTGTTGCGGATCGCGGCGAGTTTCTTCCAGCAGGAAAAGCGTCTGCACCAAGCTACACCCAAGTTTTCTCCGATACTTTGTCTGAGTTAGCTGCTGAAGATCCAAAAATCGTAGCGATTACTGCCGCAATGCCTTCTGGCACAGGGTTAGATAAGTTTCAGGAGAAATTCCCAACACGGTGCTTTGATGTAGGAATATGCGAACAACATGCAGTCACAGCTGCCGCTGGAATGGCGTGCGAAGGTCTTAAACCAGTCGTCGCCATTTATTCTACGTTTCTTCAGCGCGCGTATGATCAGGTGATTCACGACGTAGCGATTCAGAATTTACCGGTCGTGTTTGCGATGGATCGTGCAGGCGTTGTCGGAAACGACGGAGAAACTCATCAAGGTGTATTCGATATCGCCGCGTATCGTGCGATTCCAAACATGACAATCATGGCTCCGCGGGATGAGCATGAACTCAAAGAGATGCTTAAATTCTCTCTCGCAGAGTGCTCAGGACCTACCGTTGTAAGGTATCCACGAGGTAACGGGCTAGGACTTCTGAAATCAGATCAGATGCCCGCTATAGTACGTGGAAAATGTGAAATCGTATCTCGCGGCTGGGACGTGCTCTTAGTTGGATTCGGTCCAATCGTTAATCAATGCATAGAAGCAGCAAAGATTCTTTCGGAAGCCGGAGTATCATGCACCGTCGTTAACGCACGCTTCGTGAAGCCACTCGATGAGATGCTTATTACGTTAGCTGGCGAACACCGGCTCACTGTAACGGTTGAAGACCATGCTGTACTCGGAGGATTCGGAAGCGCTGTACTGGAGTTATTCGCTGATTCAGGACTATCTCTTGGAAACGTCGTCAGACTTGGGCTTGGTGATGAGTTCGTCCCACATGCGAGTCAAGCTCAACAACACGCCACCGCTGGTTACGATGCAGGAGCAATTGCGTCGAGAGTGAGTTCGCTTCTCGAGGCAAATTGCCATGAGACTGGTAACTCGTTCAAATCCTTAGATAAAACCGAAGTTGTCTCTCAACAAAACGGTGAAAAAATTCTCGTTAATGCCTGAAGCATCTGGCATTATCGCTTGATAAGTGGCTGTACAAGAAAACGCAGTATTTCAGGGTGCGGTGGAGTTATATGTCCAAGAGTAGATTTAGCAGTAATTTTCTTAGTCTGCAGTTGCAGCTTAAAACCATCTTAGAAGAAGCTGGTGGCGACGACTTGATGCCGTTTCTTGATACCCTTTCCGCGATGAACAAGTCGGAACAACAAGTAGCGTTAAAACTTTTCAAGCGTACCCTCGATCGTTTCGTCGGTGGATCGATGCGGCTTGAAACTCAGGGTGATCTAGCGTTGAAGGAGTTTGAGGATACTCTGTTCTCCGATTTGCTTGAAGATATCTCAAGCGCTCACAAACCGAAGAGTGCCTCGAAAGCCGGTGCAAAGCTTAAAATTTCTAGGTCTCTAGTTGAAGATTCTTCAATCAATCAGGCGACTCAGTCCCCGATTGATCTTTCAGCGGAACGCGCACGAAGAAAAGCTGCGCCGCCTGAAGTTTTGCCGGCGAGTTAGGTAACTTCAAGACGCGACATCCGATAAATTTGAAATGTGAATTCTTTGTCTTTTGTTCTTAAACCAAGCTCGTAGATCGGCGATTTCACTCCGCGTAGTTGGATAAATACGGAGTGGCAAAGTGCTTGCTTAGACTGCGGAGCCCTGGGACCGCGAGGCGCCGCCTCGCAGTCTAAACAGCCCCTTTGCAGCCTCGGATTTATCCAAACACAGACCCCAACTTCTAATCTCTGCGCTCGTAGTTTGAAAAAAACTGCCGCAAAGTACCACGCTAGACTGCGGAGCGACGCTCCGCGCTCCCAGGACTTCTTCGCTGTAACTCCACTAGCTCGGTCGCGCCGCCGCAATCTTGCGCGGCAGTTTCCTAACCAAATACTTCTTAAAGACCGCAGCGAGCGCTGTATACCCTTTCGGGGTCGGATGAATTTGATCGATGGAAAGCAATCGCTTGCTAACGAGATCGAATCTTAAGTCACATGGATAACTGTTCGTGGAAGACTCTAAGATCAGCGCGTTAAGTTCCTTTACCCACGGGCCTTGAGAGCCACGATTCGGCAACATCATAACTGCAGTCACTACTACTGGAGGAACAAGATTGGCGCTTATGGCGCGAGAGGTAATCAATCGAGCTATGCGCTTTAATCGTCTGTGGGTTTCAGATGGCAAACCGAAGGACCAACGATCATTTCGTCCAAGATCGAGGACTATGATGTCAGCACCAAAGACCGCAGCTTTCGTGGAATTCAACGAAGTTGGGCGGAGCTTACGCGCAAGATCGACGTATACCGGCCTAGTTTTTGCGCCTAGCTTTCCGAGGTTAGAAAACTGAACCAACGGGAGCGCCGCGGCAGCTCGCGTCACATATCCACCATGATTATCATTCCTCGTGTCACCAAAACCCACGACCAGACTGTCACCGATAACCGCTATACGAAGCTCTCCGTCACAATTAACATCCGGAATGCCAGCGATTTGCGGGCAAGCATACGCGAAAGTTGAAAGACACAACGCAAGGCAGAATGCGCATGCGACTAGCGGAACGTGGTAACAACTGAATGAATAGCTTCTCATAATAGGGTTCCGACCAGAAAAAACGATCCAAGAGCATTATAGGTCACGGGCATATTCGAGTAAATCTCCTCGTTGCTCCAACCGATTCCACACTTTCACGCTTATATTCTAATCCATGCCGACACTACTGACTTTGAGCTCCTCTATTGAGGATAAGCCGCTGAGAACTAAAAAAAGCGTATTAGGAGTTGTCGGCGCGATGAATTAACAAAGAGAACGCCTTACATAAACGATAAAACGGGCCTACCAAATAGCTGCTCAACTTCGTCGCAAAGCTCTTCAGACGGAGCCACGGATATCGGAGAGCTATCTCTCCCCTTTAAAGAAAGGCTTACTTCGTTTTTATCGATCTCAACCGAGAGACGCACCGGGATCCGTCCCGCGTGCCGTTCAAATAATGTAACCAATCGCGGCAAGCGTTCTTCGTACCGATCGTGCATCGAAAGTTTTAATATTCCCTGGGTCGCTGAGCGATCACGGACAGCGGCCAATGAATCAAGCGATTCGACAACCAAAGTACAGCGCTCATCGCTGACATCGAGGCGGCCTTGAATAATAACGGGCTCATCTGCGACGATCATCGCTGCGTACTTGTTGTAAGTATCCGGCCAGACCAAAGTATCGATGGTGCCGGTGGCATCTTCGAATGCAAACGAAGCGTAGCGATCGCCTTTCTTCGTATTTTTAAGCTTCAAAGCGGTAACTACACCAGCGGTACGCACAGTTCCTGATTGTGCGCGCTCCCGTAACGAAGCGACTGACGCAATCCCGAGTTTTTTAAGTTCTGATTTAAATTTCTCAAGCGGATGCCCGGAGACATAAAAGCCTAATGCTTCCCGTTCGAAAGCTAGGCGCTGATTGACCGGCCATTCCGGCACTACGGCTTGAGCCTTAATCGAGAAAGACTCGTTCTTATTTGATCCGTTTCCATGCGTGTCCAAGCAGCCGCCGAACAGCGACATTTGATTGGAGTTGCGATCTTTCGCTGCTCGCTGAGCAGCCTGCATATTAAGCTCTAGACGCTCGAGATCACCGCGCCGTGAAAGTTGGGAATAATCGAACGCGCCACACTTAATGAGCCCTTCTAAAACTCGACGGTTTAGATAGGTCGGTTCAACTCGAGCGATTAAATCGGAGCAATTTTCAAATCGGCCGTTTTTCTCCCGCTCCGCAACGATTGCAGCGACCGCCTTCTCCCCTATTCCCTTTACCGCCTCCAATCCGAAGCGAATACACCCATCTCGCGCGGTAAAACCGGCGTTACTTTCGTTGACATCCGGAGGCAACACCTTAACGTTTTGCTTACGGCATTCTGCGATATTTTTAAGCGTTTTGTCGCTATCATCCATCTCATGCGACATTAAGGATGCCATGAACTCAACCGGATAGTGGGTCTTTAAGTACGCGGTTTGAAACGATACCATCGCGTATGCAGCGGAATGACTACGGTTAAAGCCGTATCGCGCAAACGTCTCCATCTGACTAAATATTTCTTCAGCAAGCTGTTGTGAAAGCTTTTTCTCCAAAGCACCGGAAATGAAGCGAGTTTTCTGTTTCGCCATCTCCTCCGGATTCTTCTTTCCCATCGCCTTGCGAAGAATATCCGCTTCCGCAAGAGAGTACCCGGCAAGAGCCTGAGCCAATTGCATGATCTGCTCTTGGTAAAGAATGATGCCGAAAGTATCCGCTAAAATCTGCTCCATCAAAGGGTGCATGTAGACTACTTTCTGGCGTCCATGTTTACGATCAACGTAATGCTCAACCATGCCAGCATCGAGCGGACCCGGGCGGTACAACGCTAAGATAGCCACTAAATCGTTAAAGCAGCTTGGCTTTAGCCGCATCGTCATCTCAGTAATACCACCGGATTCAAGCTGAAACACACCGATCGTGTTTCCAGAACAAAGCGTTTTGTAAGTTGCGGCATCATCGAGCGGCAACTCCTCAAGCACTAACGAAACTCCTCGCTCCTGCTTGATAATTTCCTTCGCGGTGTGAATTACCGTCAGGGTCTTAAGCCCTAAAAAGTCGAATTTAACCAATCCCACCTTCTCTACGTACTTCATCGAGTACTGCGTAACTTCGTTCTCGTCTTTGTCGCGCATCAGAGGCACGAGGTCCATTAACGGCTGATCTCCAATGACAACACCAGCAGCATGGGTAGAACTATGTCGGGTAAGTCCTTCGAGTTTTAATGCTAATTGAATTAGCTGTTTTCCGGCTCCGTTAGCGTACTCCTTCAGCTTTGGCTCCATCTCCATCGCTTCAGAGAGCGAGAAATCAAACCCTTGTCGCGGAGCAGGCACTAATTCCGCGACTTTGTTCGTCTCAGCAAAACTCAAACCCAAAGCTCGGCCGACGTCTTTAATCGCAGCTTTCGCTTTGAGCGTTCCGAACGTGGATATCTGCGCCACCATCTCAGCGCCGTATTTATCGACCACATACTTGATAACTTTATCCCGACCGTTAATGCAGAAATCTACATCGATATCAGGCAGCGAAATCCGCTCAGGGTTTAAAAACCGTTCAAAGAGCAGCTTGTGTTCGATTGGGTCTACTTCAGTAATTCGTAGTGCATACGCCACCAATGACCCGGCAGCCGACCCGCGTCCCGGCCCCACCGGAATTCCGCTATTCTTAGCCCAAACGATGAAATCGCTAACTACCAAGAAATATCCGGCGAATCCCATCTTACCGACGAGCTTAATCTCCAGCTCTAGTCTCTCAGTGTACGCACCGATTAGATCATCACTCCAGTCCTTGCGGATCCTTCGAAATGCTTCGATCCGCTCACCGAGACCCTGGCGCGCCATCTGCGCCATGATTTTTAAAAGGGACTCGGGGGAATCTTCGCTATATTTTGGCAAATGAAATTTTGAGAAATCAAAATCGAGCTTGCAGCGTGAGACGATTTCTAGTGAGTTTCGTACCGCTTCCTCACCCCACGATTTTCCTGCGAAGCCAGCCAACATCTCCTCAGCAGATTTCAAATGCAGTTGCAAATTTTCATGCTGAATTCGATCAGGATCGGTAATTAACTTGCCCGTCGAAACGCACATAAGCACTTCTTGAGCGAAGTGATCGTCGGCGGTAGGATAATGACAGTCGTTAGTGGCGACCATCGGGATCCCTAACGACGCTGCCATCTCAGCGCACGCCGTATTAAGGCGCTGCTGTTCGTCGATTACGTGCGGTTGGACCTCGAGAAAAAAACGATCTTTATAGATTCTCCCGTAAAATTCCAACAAGTTGCGTGCGCCGCGCTCGTCTCCGTTTTCAACGTAAGAGTTTAATTCGCTGGCTAAGCAACCAGAAAGGACAATCAATCCCTCGTTGAATCTTTCTAATAACTCATGGTCAACTCGCGGTTTGAAGTAAAATCCTTCTCGGTACGCTAGAGTTGAGAGTCTACAAAGGTTTCGATACCCCTCCATATTGGAAGCAAGCACCGTAAGATGGTGAGTTTGCGCTCCTCCTTGGTTTTTCGGACGCCGATCCTGGCGTTTGCCGGCAGTAACGTAGAGCTCGCAGCCGATAATCGGTTGGACCCCTATGCTTTTAGCGGTCGAAAAGAACTCTATCGCACCGTGAAGATTCCCGTGATCGGTCATCGCAATAGCGGGTTGTCCGAGTAATTTTGCTTGTTGAATAATGTCGGGAAGTCGATTAGCTCCATCGAGGAGACTATATTGAGTGTGAAGATGTAGGTGGGCGAACTGCATCCGTGTTACTAACTAACTGCTACCTAATAAATGTACTAGCTTCTAAATTACCTGGGGGCTCAAGGGTAACTTTCATAGCCAAATTTATCGACCCTATATTTTATCGACCCTGTATTTTATCGACCCTGTATTGTTCGGCAAAGAGTGAATTAGATCAATGTCTACGAGAAATTTTCAGCGCACCACCGAAGATTTTATATGTGAGCACTGCGA
>JBGSNS010000165.1:0-16868 GCA_041739515.1 Bdellovibrionota bacterium | reverse complement strand
TACTCGGTGATGTTCTTCACCGTTCCTTCCATCACAACGCCTTCGCTCAACACCTTGAGTGTCTCGCCACGTAGCGCGTCGCGCTCGTTTAGCAATACGGCTCGTCGTGAAAGAACAATATTCCCTTTATCGCGCGTGATTTTGAGAACCTTGTACTCAAAATTCTCGCCGATAAAACGATCCAAGGAACGATGTGGACGAATATCTACCTGCGAACCAGGAAGAAACGCTGGGATACCAATATCGACCTGCAGTCCACCTTTAACTTTGTGAGTGATTTTACCAGTAATGGTCTCGTTGGCTTTGAAAGTAGTTTCAACTCGGTCCCAAACTTTCTTCTGCTCAGCTTTCTCGCGCGAGAGAAGAAGTTGTCCTTCATCACTCTCAAGTTGAATGATGTAGACATCAACAACATCGCCGATTTTAACTAGAGTTTTACCGTCTAAATCGCGGAACTGTCCTGATGGGATCAACCCCTCAGATTTAAAGCCGATATCTACCGAAACGTAATCTTTAGTGATGCTGGCAACGGTGCCTGGGAGAACTTGTCCGACCCTTAGTTTAGTTGGGACGGCCTTCATATATTCAGCGAACTCGCCGGAGAACTTTTCTTTCCCCATCGCGATCGGCATACCTGTTGAACTGTCTGATCCTGTCATGCTGCTCATGAATTAACTCAATGCTCTATGTAGTTACTAAGCCAAACCAAACGTACCCGCTCATCGGGAACGCGAATTCGACCAAAAAATTCCACTAGAAAAAGCCTAACCAGGCGGAAACGCCTAATGTTACTCCCCGTCGTTCACTAAACGGGAATCCTCTCTTTAGCGACGTTGAATTTTGTAATTCAACGTCGATCTTATAAGAAGTGGCCAGTCCCGACAGTTTATCCGCCGGGTGTGTGAACATCTCACGTGGCGCCGAGAGAGTACCACGGCTGCAAACAAAATAAAGCGCCCCCTTCCTGGTTCACTGGATTGGTGTCAGGATATTCGAATGCAATGTACTATCCATTCGATATTACTAGGTTTATTGGTCGCAACGCCTTGTCTCGCTGATTTTCGGTGCCCCAATTCGGGCAAGCTCGTCAAAACTGGAATGAGTATGTACGAAGTAAAGCTTGCGTGCGGAGACCCTAGCTTTCGTGCGATTTCTGGCAACGTAATTAGCGATTTAGGCCCAAACACCGGAACCCTTGGACCCGAGCAATGGACCTACGATTTTGGTTCTCGTTCGTTTCTTCAATACTTTAACTTTAATGGTGGACGTCTTCGATCGATCGTTCGTAGCGATCAATACGGCACGGTAAAGTCTATGAAGTCGCAGAAATCCAAAGAATGATCTTCGCAAAACTTGCGATTGGAATTGGAGCGGCCTTAATTGGTGCATGGATCGGCACTCTTGCTGCAGCGTTACTACAAATTCCGGGGACTGAGGCGGCTTTTTCTATTGGTGGTGCGCTAATAGCACTAACCTACGCGCCTTGGGGAAACATCGAATCTAATCTTCTACACGACAACGAGCGCATGCCTCGCTCCAATTTCCTCCTACCATTAGTTGTGGTCATCGCTGCATTTACGTTTCGTCTTGAAAATCTTGGGTGGGGTGAGTTTCAAGGCGATGAGGCGCGTGCAATGTTGCTTGCTGAAAAAGTAACGACTGGATCTCCAGAGGTTCTTTTTTCTCATCGCAAGGGGCCGGGTGAAATATTAACCGCGGCGGCAGCGATCAACACCTTTGGTTCCGATTCAGAGTTTGCGATGCGCTTACCATTTGCGATCTCTGGCATCGCGGCTTTAGCAGCGATCGCGGCCGTCGTTACAGTTCTCGCATCACCTTGGCTTGGAATCCTTGGATTTATTGTCGGACTACAAGACGGAGTCTTGTTAGGATTTTCGCGAATCGTCCAGTATCAGATGCCGATGCTACTCTTGTGTGGATGTGGCTGGATAATGATCACCACTGGTGCTTGGCGGCGTTATTCGTGCTGGTTAGGATTATTCTTCGGCGCTGCGCTGTTGTGCCACTATGACGCTGTATTTCTCGTCGCTCCGGGCTTAGTGCTTTGTGGATACTGGGCGTTAAACCGCGAATCGAGCGTACAGCCCTTTATTGTAGCGTGTTTCACCACTGGGCTCATATGCCTCGCGTTCTACGTTCCTTTTGTCCTCTCCACATCGTTTGATGAGACGAACAGATACCTACTGGCAAGAGCTTCGAGCACCCCTCTTCCAAAATTTAATTTTCCGCGCTGGTTTAATACATGGAGTATTTACAGCGGATGGATCGCAAGCATCTGCATCCCCGCACTCTTTTTGCTCGGTATTATATATCGACGAAAAGCATACCTTGGAAGACAGATATTCATTGCGGTCGTCTGGAGCATTCCACTAATCGTATTCGGTTTCTTTTTTGCCAAGCCCAATACTCATTTTTTGATCGCTACTCCAGCTTTGATTGTTTCGCTGTGTTTGTTGTTCCAGAGTAACTCCCGGAGAAGCGCGTCGCGTCCATGGAACGTGATAGTATACTGCGTAGCGATATTTTCTTTGATTGGATCGATTAAGCACCAACGCGAATTATTTTTTGCTCAACGACTTGGGCGTCCTAACCTGCGTAGATCGGTAGTTGAATTTGGGTTTAATCATCGGACTGGATTGCGCGCGGCGGCGCAGTTTCTCAGAAATAAAAACTTAACCGGTTCCGCTGTAACCAATGACGATCCGTTGGTCGCCAACTGGTACCTACGCGCAAATTCAAAGCATCCGACCGATAATCATGCTCCGGAATTGGCGCTGATAGTGCAAAGACCTAGGGAACCAACCGCAACCAATTTACCAATTCATACCACCTATTCGTTGGTCGGGAGGGTTTTCGTGCATAATGAGCGGACATTAGACATATTCCGGCATAATGCGATGATTTCGGATCAAATGACGCCGGAGCGGATTTACTCTCAATAGATTTATGTTCAGAACTTTCGTTAGACGATTCCTACGGATATGCGTTGTCCTGTTCGTCGTTGCAGGCGTGTTATTCGCCGCTGCTATTTACGGTGCCAATCAAATCGCAAACAGGGCGGTGGAGGCTTATCGCGGAGACATTGAAGAATCACTATCTTCCGCCCTAGGTTCCCCGGTAACGATCGGTGGTTTATCTGCTCGACTAAGCCCATTTCCTGAACTAGTAACAACGAATTTGCAACTCCGCAGCAGTAGTACGGACTCCTTAATTGAAATTTCAGAAGGTCGCTTTCGCCTAAGTCTAATTGCCTTACTTTCACGTCGGTTGGCTATTGAGCGCGCTGCCTTGCGAATGCCAAGTTTCAGTATTCCCACTAAACACGGTGCGTTGAACTTAGAAAATATTAACTTGATTGCGAAGTTCGAAGTTGAGGAATCCCAAACCAACATGCATGATCTTAAAATTACCGGAAACATAGGTAAGCTTCCGCTAGAGCTTACCGGGAGCGAGACTCACTTTGATAGGAAGAACGAGACGTTGAAGTTATCGAAAACTTCCCTTTCGCTTGGTGAGAGCCGCTTAGATCTCAACGGATCGATCGATCTAAAAAACGAATCGATCGATCTACACCTCACAAATTTATTGTTGGAATCTTCCGTTATAGAGCTTTTGCTTAGATCCATTAGCGGGTCGACTAAAAGCACTACATCAATAGCATCTGTTTCGGGATCGTTACTTGCCGCCGGAACTCTTGCAAATGATCTTACACTACGCGGTGCGTTAAAAGTCCGTGAGGTTAAATCCGGCACGCTTCAATTACTTAGATCCGCGAGTCTTCAAAACCTCGAGCTTCGACTTAACGATGGTCAACTTGTTGCTGGACGATCAGACTTATCTGTGGAGGCGCTTCATATAATTGATTCCACCGATCGCTACAAAGCGAAGACAATCGACGGCTATTTAGCTCTAGTTGAACCAAATAAATCGCAAAAATCCCGCATTAAGGGAAAACTTAATGTCGTTGACTTCGAGTTCGCAGACGGGACAACAACGTTAGAGGATGTTTCGTTTGGGCTAGATTCGCTTGACGTATCCGAGGACAAAAAAGGATCTATCACTGCCAGCACCACGGTTCTCGGCTCCAAGCTTCGATTGACGAATGAGTCAGTCAAAGTCGATCAAATTCAGTCTCTAAGTGCGCCACTCACAGTTACCGTGCCAAAATCTGGAGGATATAAAGTGTCTGGTCCGGTGGCTGTAAAGGGAGCGGTAATTACAACGTTAGATAACGACCTGAAAAATACCACCGGTACCGTGGACATCCTTGTATCTCCAAAAGTCAAACGGTTCTCTACCAAACAGCTGGCGTTCACTAGGGAATCTTTACAGGCGCGGGTTAAAGCCACTTTTGAAATGTTTCCGGAGCGCTATACATTAAGCAACTTCGACACGGATCTGCTTGCTGGTAACGTCACGCTAAGCGGCACTATGAAACGGAGGCAAGATAAACAATTCTCCGCAAACGTTACGGCAACAGGAGTAGATTTGTTACGAGTATCAGCTCTGGTGGATCCCACAGCGACTGAGCCGATGGTGGGGAAAGTCGATAACCTTAAATTGAACATGACCGGAACCGCTGCTGCCTTCCCTGAATCAATAGTGGGGACCGGCGAGCTAAATATCAGTCAACCGGAAGCCAAGAGGTCCAAGCTTGCTCGTCTAATTACCGGTGCATTGAGCACCATCCCAAGTTTAGGTTCGCTTTTCGGATCGTCCCCTGCACGCGGAACTCAGGATCGACAAACGATAACGGCTAAATTTCAGCTAAAAGACTCAAAATGCAACTTCGAGCAAGTCACTATGGAACGTTCCAACTACACCGTTCAGGCACGGGGAACGGCCGGATTTGATAAGAAGCTCAAAATTGATGCCGATGTCATCCTGCTCCAAGAATCAGCTGCCAGCTTAGGGCTAGACATCGGGCCTCTTCGTCGACTGTTCGGTCGCGCGGCCAAGATTGTTATTCCACTTGTCATTCGCGGAGACGTCTCAGATCCCAAGGTTGAAGTTGATCTGGTCAAGTTTCTAAAGAACAGCTCCGGACTGGGATTGGGGGAGGATTTAATTCGGGGCATGGGGAATATGTTGCTGCCAAAGCGAGAGTAGATTTTGTACCGCCACTGGCACTCTGGCACTTGGGAAGTGTCCCATTTTCTCTCTTTTTCATTTACGATACGCGCCATATGGGTAACAGCACCAAATTAGCAGATCGACTTCGCCCGTTTTTAGGTACAACTCTCGAAGAAACCAATTTCACCAATCTGGGGACAAAATACGTTGGAAAAGTTCGCGATGTATATTCTCAGGCAGATCGCAGTATTCTGATCGCTACAGATCGACAATCAGCGTTCGATATCGCGTGGTGTTCCATCCCGTTAAAAGGACAGGCACTCAATCAAATTAGTGCGTGGTGGTTTGAGCAAATTGGCGACGTCATGCCGCATCATATCATCGCGGTTCCAGATGAAAACGTCGCGGTCGTCAAGAAACTACAGATGCTAAAAGTCGAGATCGTCGTCAGAGCGTATCTCGCAGGATCAACCGGCACCTCCGCATGGGTGAATTATTCTAAGGGGATGCGAAATTTTTGCGGCGTTCATTTGCCGGAAGGAATGGTCAAGAATCAAATTTTTAAAGGCGGACCGATTCTTACCCCCACCACCAAAGGTGAGCACGACGACTTAATCGACGCTAAAGGAATTATCGAGCAAGGTTTGGCATCACCTACTCAATGGGAAGAGATATCTGCACGGGCGTTTGCGCTGTTCAAACGCGGACAAGAAGTTGCAGCGAAGCGCGGACTTATTCTGGTCGACACCAAGTATGAAATGGGGTTCGATAAAGATGGAACGTTAACGATCGCCGATGAGGTCCATACACCGGATTCATCGAGATATTGGCTAGCATCTAGTTACGAAGCAAAAATGAGCGCCGGCCTCGAACCGGAAAGTCTCGACAAGGAGTTCTTTCGGCTATGGTTGCGCGATCAGGGTTTTGATTACGGAAAACCAAAACCCGTTATTACCGATGAGGTGCGTGCGATGTTGGGGGCCAAATATATTCATCTTTACGAGACGCTGACCGGTGAAAAGTTCGTGTTTCCGGCGAATACTAATATTTGTGAGAGAATTGCAAAGAATCTTAAACCTTTTACCGATACATCTCAGACGTAACTAAACGGGAGGACGGATTATGCTGACGTCGGTTGATAAGGTTATCAAATTAATCGGGATGATTATTATCGGTTTGATATTCATTAACGTCGTAACTGGTGGTGCAATTTCTCAAGTTCTTCGACCGTTGTTTGCAACACAAAGCCCTAGTTCATACGGTTCAGGACTTGCTTCAGCTAACGATGAATTCGGTGGCCATCATTTTAAACGGACATTTACTTTCGCTGAAATACCTAATCTCCCGTTCTATCTTCAGTTCGGAGTCTTGGTTTCGTTACTTGGTGTTTTAATTTATGTAGTGTCTCATCTAGTCGTGGTCGTCATGGCGTTATTAGAATCAGTGCCGTGGGGAATAATGTGCTTTATGCTGCCACCAGCCTCGTTTATTTACGCACTGCTAAACTTTGAGAAATGCCGCCTAGCGCTCGGAGGAATGTTGATTGGTTGGATCTTCGGCGGACTGGGCTATGCTGTCGCTGTAGCCGTGATGTGATTCGGATAGTTGAACCTGAAACTTATTTCTTAATATCCGAAGAACTCAATATAGCCTCTCCACTTCCCGGCAATGCGACTAGTCCAGGAAAGCTCGCTGGCATAATGATAAATGAACTTCCACTGGATTTAATCTCAGAGAGGTTCATCGCAAACGTCACATCGACCGGTCGCTGGTCCGGAGCAAACTGCTGATGGCAGACGAGCCTGTATTCAGTCGATGAACCGTCTGTGTCTTTCAGAACGTATTCATAGATGGGATTATCCGCCGCTTTATTGAGCGCCGTAGCCTCATGAGAAATTTTATCTAACTCAGCTATCGCTTTGATGCGCACCATAGAGGCTGGGTGCGGAGCTTCGAGCTCTTTAGTTACAAACTCAAGCTTAATCCGATCTGCAACTCTGGAATCCGTGGTGCTGTCCTTACCAATCTGAGCTTCCAACGATCGGCGCTGGGCTAATAACTCTGCACGCTCGACTAACGACTGGACATGACTTGGAATATCGCGAAGCCCGATTTCTGGCGCTCTTAGTACATTCTCCCTCTCAGCTTGATTCGAGATACCGACCGTTGTGGCTCCCGCGGCCAACACCGCAAGCCCGGCAAGCATCGGATGTCGACGCATAAAATCGGTCATTGGCGCACCGAGTGCTCCTGCCTGGAACATGGAACTGGCAGGGCTATGTTCAGCGCCCCCCGGTGTCGCCGATGGTAACTCTGTCGGTTTTGAGATCGGCGCGTGCATACCAACTCCTAGGAATCTAAAATTGCCTTCAAGGATGGTTATGGTGGGCTGGAAGATAAAGGTTGCAAGGACCACAGAATCAGCGTTTCTGGGGAATAAAAAAAGGGACAGCCTTTGGCCGCCCCCTTTTTTCTAGATTCGATCGAATCTAAATCAATGCTTACTTATGCCACTGCTTATTTATGACAGTGCCCATCCTTGCAATGCTCGCCGTGCTCACAGTCAGAGTCAGCGTGGCACGCCTTGCCTTCATCGTTTGCGAACGCGCTCGGAGCGACAGTAGCAAAAGATACAAACAGCGCGATCAAAACTAGTGGCAATTTTTTCAAGAACATAATCATTGTCTCCAAAGAAAAAGTAACTACTCGGGAAGAGTACTGTCAAAACTTGGGTCCCAATAGTGGGAAGTTAAATGAACAAAAATAAAGGGCAGAGCCGTATTAACTTTAATACGGTTCTGCCCGATGAATAGTTCTACATCGTCACTAAACGATCGCTTACTTATGCAAGTAACGGCGCCAACAACAACGACAACATCGAGACAAGTTTAATCAGGATATTGAGCGACGGGCCAGAAGTATCCTTGCAAGGATCTCCGACGGTATCGCCAACAACTGCCGCGCGATGCAGGTCTCCGCCCTTCTTCTCGCCTTCAACCATCCCTTGTTCAATGAACTTCTTCGCGTTGTCCCATGCTCCACCGGCGTTGGACATAAAGATTCCAACTACCAATCCAACCACCGTTACACCGAGTAGTAGTCCACCAAGCGCCTTCGGTCCAAGCAGAAACCCAACAAGTACCGGACCAGCAATCGCTACAATTCCCGGTAGGCGCATCTCGCTTAACGCAGCACGGGTAGAAATCTGAACGCATCGTGCGACATCAGGCTTTACCCCTTCACGTCCTTCAAGAAGACCTGGGATTTCACGGAATTGTCTGCGAATCTCAGTTACCATCTGTCCTGCTGCACGACCGACAGATCTCATCGTAAACGCCACAATTAATCCTGGTAGCGTTGCTCCGATAAAGATACCGACAATTACGTCCGCATCGATCAACGAGAGCTCTAGCTTATGCCCGTGAGCCTCAAATGACTCGACATACGCACCAAAAAGCGACAAAGCAGCTAGTCCGGCTGACCCGATAGCGAAGCCCTTGCCAATCGCGGCAGTGGTATTCCCCAGCTGATCGAGCTTATCAGTTATTGCGCGGGTCTCTTTTCCGAGTCCCGCCATTTCAGAGATTCCGCCGGCGTTATCAGCGATTGGGCCGTACGCATCGATCGTCATCGTGATCCCAACCGTTGCAAGCATCGAAATGCCGGCAAGTGCTGAGCCGTAAAATCCGCCGAACATAAACGAGAAGTAGGTAGCCGCAGCAACCATCAACACCGGAATCGCTACTGACTGAAAGCCCAACGAGATTCCAGCTATGATACCGGTAGCAGGTCCGGTCTTAGCTCCCTCAATGATCTGAAACACCGGCTTAGAGCCTGTATAATATTCAGTGATCGCTCCAATTCCGATTCCAGCAAGCGTACCGACCAAGGCGCAGATCCAGAGATTCATGTTTACCGGTGTCACCATTAGGAAACCGAACAATAGCGCCATGAAGATTGCAGGAGCCAGAATTCCGACCTTTCGCAGCGCAGAGCCTGGATCTCCGGTTGAGAGAAATCTCATCGATTTCATCGCGACAAATGAGGCGATGGTTCCAAGAGCCGCTATGACAATCGGGGTCAACATTAACCAAATTCGGTAATTCGTCATCGTGGACTGATCGCCTGAATACGCCGTAAGTCTCAGAAGGACGTCCGCTGAGGCTGTAGCACCAAGCGCTAACGCGCCGATGAGACATGCGATGTATGACTCGAAGATATCAGCACCCATTCCGGCGACGTCACCTACGTTATCACCAACGTTGTCAGCGATAACACCAGGATTTCTCGGATCATCCTCCGGAATATTCGCTTCGACCTTTCCGACCAAATCGGCACCGACATCAGCGGCCTTAGTATAGATTCCGCCACCGACTCTCGCGAAAAGAGCGATTGAGGAAGCTCCCATTCCGAATCCGATTAGCGGAGATTCAGAACCTGGCACGCCAAATTCGAAAAACAGAATTATCATGCCGAGAATACCTAGGCTCGCAACAGCAAGTCCCATTACGGCACCGCCATCAAACGCAACTTCAAGGGCTTCGGCAGGTTTATTTTCCGATGCCGCCTGTGCGGTTCGCACATTGGCGTGCGTGGCTGCGTTCATTCCGATAAAGCCAGCCAAGAGCGAGAATACTGAGCCCATTAAATATGCAACTGCGGTCTCAAATCCTAAAGCCGAGATCGAGATTAAAAGGAAAACCACACCTACAAACGGGACTAGGTAAAGCGCCTGCGCTCTAAGATACGCAAAGGAGCCTTCGCGAATCGCAGCAGCGATTTCCATCATCTTGGGGTTTCCGGCGGGTCGCGCCACAACGCTTTTGTAAATGACAAAGGACAGGACTAAGCCCACGACTCCAACTGCCAAACACATCAATTCAAAAAAGTTTACGGTCCAATTCATAAGTTAACCTCTTAAGAACGTGGACAATATTGGTACTAACGGCGGTGTCAACTCCCTTACGTAAAATATGCGATTAAATACGTCCCTGTAGACGACATAGAAACGACTTAGGTACTCAGTTGGCGCCATTTAATTGGACCGCAGACCGCCGGACCGCTTGATCGAGCTCCTCTGTGCGATCGTGCGGACGATCCTGCTACGCCAAGGCTTGTATGTAGCCTTGCGAGTTGTTCAGGATTGCTAGATCCTGGAACAGCTTAGGGGAAGGCAGTTCAAGGCTGAGGCGCAAAGAGCCTGTCCGCGGTCCAAATCGGCAAAGCTCCTTTTTGACTCGCCAAAAGGCGACCCGTTGCTCAAAAAAACTATTTATTTCAAGTTGTTAGCCTAAAAAAGCAGTCGGTAATACATCGCGCCTAAGATCGATGCTTAAGCAATTCTCGGATCGCACCGACATTCATAACTATGACGGGAAAAGACACAAATATCGTTACCATCGAAGGACTCAGCGCTGAGTCTTGGGAACAAGCCAAGAAATACGCGGCCGTTATCGGAAACGTTTCGTCGTTATTCTCTTCATGCATTCGTTTCTTAATGAAAGATGCCGCCGCTGGGCAGACAACGCTTTCAACTGCATCGAAATATTCATTGGGTCGATTGCTGTCTAGCCCAAGCTTTAAGGCACCGATCTACTTCGCCGCTAAAGCTTTCAAAGGTGAAGAGTTAGCGAAGCGATCGAAGCTTACACCCGAAGAGCTGGCTTCCCTTTTCTCTCCTGACGAGCTGGCCCACTTAGTTGGCATGCTCTACGTCTACCGTAGGCTGCAAAGGCTCGTTCCAGAAGATGAGTGGAACGAAGTTTCAAAACTTCTGCATATACACGCACAATTGGGCGGGTATGTCGGACAAGCACTCCCGCGCATAGGTCTTAGTTGGGGACTTCTCCTCGGGACCATTCGCCATCTTTCTTGGGGATTGTTCGTCGTGGCGGATAAAAAAGTGTTCACCGCGTATCGAAGACAAACCAGGATCAAGAAAGTCACCTTCGATATTCCTGAAGAGACGAGGATCTGGGGTTGCAACCACTTGCAGGTCGGTTCTTTAGTTATTCAGCAGCTTGGTCTCGGAACGGCTATCCCCCAGGCAATCAATCTTGGATTGTTAGCTGAGGATACACCGGATGATGTCGTTGCTGATGAAGGATATCGTGCTCGCATCCTGTGGATCTGGATTGAAGCATTAAAAGCTACCGGATCAAGACCGGATATTACCCACAAGGGAGCTTATTACCCAGTCCAGGCTGCAGCGGATAAACTCGAAGAGCTCGCCGCACCGATAATCTCTGATGGAGTCCCGGTAGAGTTTTATCAGGTAAATAAGGAAGATTTGACGGCGACATCAGCCCCTCATCTCTTCGACGGCAACCAGGTCAATGATACTGTGGATGCTGAAGTGCAAGCTGAAATCCAGAACTTAGAATAGTTTTCCCTTAGCAACGACGCACAAATCGCGCTTTTTCCATTAGTATGCGAGGCTTCATCTCTAGAGTAAGTCTGGGCAGTCGCATCTCGTGGATGATTTATGAAGAGTTCTCGAATTCAGTATCCAATTTTATTGGTATTCCTTGTCGGCTGTGGACAGCAATTAGAGCTTTCCGGGACGACTGTGTCGAAGGGCTCCGTTGAAGAGGTGATCTCAAGCGTCAACTCCGGGACCGTTCGAGCCGAGCAACAGGCGGAGCTCTCGTTTGGAGCCGTCGGCAGAGTCGAGAAACTGCTAATTAGTCTTGGAGATCGAGTCAAAAAAGGGGCCATCCTCGCTGAGCTAGAGAACTCAGACCTCAAGGCATCCCTCGCTTACATGCAACGGGAATCTGTACGCCGCAAAGAGTTAGCCTCTAAGAAGCTAATTTCAGCCACTGAGTTCGAGGAGATAACGCGCCAAGTAGAGGTCTCTGCTGCCCAACTTGAGAAAACGATTATCAGGGCCCCGTTTGATGGAATAGTGACGGAGCTAAATCTAGAGGTCGGGCAACTTTCGCAAATCACGGCCGTGATTCCTAAGCCATTAGTGCGTTTGATTGATGAAGCGCCGCGGTATGTGCGAGCTGAAATTGACGAGCTAGATCTAGCAAAGGTATCAATCGGTGCGCCGGCGACTGCAAGGATCCTCACTGTTCGTAGAGAGCCGTTCCCCGCTCAGGTGCGTCAAGTTGTCCCTTTTATCAGCACGATTAGAGAACAAGATCGCACTGCGGAGATTGAACTAAACGTCGACGCGCGCGGTGTGCTTCTACCTGTCGGCGCTTCAGCGGATGTAGAGGTCATTCTCGAGCGAAAAGATAATGTATTAATCGTTCCAACCCGTGCCGTGCTCGGGCGCCGGGATAGTCGATATGTCTTTGCATACGTTAACGGGGCAGCCAAAAAAACTCCGGTGACGATCGGTCTAGCAGGTTATGAGGTGACTGAAGTTGTATCGGGACTCGCCGAGAAAGATATTGTCTTGATTCCCTCCGACGACCAGGATTTGGTTGACGGAGCTGCAGTAAAGCTCAAGTCGCAGTAAATTCCCCGGACAGCAGTAATGACGCTAATTAAAGTAGAGGGCTTAACGAAACTCTTTCACATTGGAGCGGAGGAGATAGCCGCCTTGCGAAATGTTACGTTGAAAATTAATGCAGGTGAGTTCATAGCGATCACCGGCGCATCTGGTAGCGGTAAATCCACGCTTCTATACGTACTCGGATTGCTGGATAAGCCTACGTCGGGTCACTATTTTCTCGACGATATCGAGACCGCAAATTTATCCGATGATGCGCGCGCTAAAATCAGAAACCAACGACTCGGGTTCATCTTTCAAGGGTTTCATCTCTTACCGCGCGCGACAGCGCTGCGAAACGTGATGATGCCTTTGGTCTATGCGGCCAACCATCGAGCTGGATACTCCGAACGCGAAATGACAGAGCGTGCGGCAGAAGCTTTAAAGAAAGTTGGGTTGGCTGACCGGTTAAATCATCTGCCGAATGAATTGTCTGGGGGACAGCGACAGCGCGTTGCTATTGCACGAGCACTCGTCAATGATCCACAAATCCTATTTGCGGACGAACCAACTGGAAATCTTGATTCAAAATCTGGCCGCGGTGTCATCGAGCTTATTCAGCAACTAAATGGTCAGGGGGTGACAGTGCTGATGGTAAGCCATGACCAAGCTCTTGCAGCATCTGCTCCAAGGCGAATCGTGCTTCGCGACGGGAGGATT
Source organism: Bdellovibrionota bacterium (assembly GCA_041739515.1). GTDB lineage: Bacteria > Bdellovibrionota_C > UBA2361 > UBA2361 > UBA2361 > JBGSNS01. The sequence continues at coordinate 3,610 of JBGSNS010000165.1, read as the reverse complement.
GAATCCGATGGCGCTTAAAGAGGTTTTTAGACTCGCTCTTGAATCGCTTCGTGCGCACAAATTTCGTGCGGTGCTGACGATGCTTGGTTTGATCATAGGCGTATTCGCTGTCGTGATGCTTGTTTCGCTAGGACAGGGCGCAAAGCGCTACGTACTAAATGAGTTTCAAAGTCTGGGATCGAATCTAATCATTATTCAGCCCGGTCGCACCGACAAAAAAAACCGAATGGGGCCACCAATTAGCGCCGCTTCCAAAAGCAAAATGACGGTTCGTGATGTGGACGCATTGGAGAAGCGCGCGCTTAACCTGCAAGCAGTCACCGGACTTGTATTTGCTTCTGCTTCTTTGCGTTTTGAGGATTCAATTAGCAACAACAATATCTTCGGGGCGAACGAACAGTTCGGACAAATCATCTCAATGCCGATCGGTACGGGTAGTTTCTTCACCCACGAAGAACATGACTATGGGCGACGGGTAGTGGTGCTTGGGTTTAAACTTAAGCAGTCCTTATTCGGCGATGAGGTCGCTGTAGGAAAGACGATTAAAATCAACAATTCCGAGTTCCGGGTCATCGGGGTGCTGGCAAAGATCGGCGATAAACTAGGGTTCAATCTCGACGAGTTTGCGATCATTCCAACTCCGGCTGCTCTACGATTGTTTAATGAAGATAAGTTGTTCGGAATTCGAGCCAAAGCTTCGACTCGCGTAGGACTTGATGATGCGATTGCTGAAGTCAAAGAGATATTGATGGAGCGTAGAAACGGAGAAGAAGATTTCACCATAGTAACGCAAGTATCAGCCCTAGAAAGCCTCGGACGATTGCTCAATATGCTTTCGTATATGCTGGGCGGAATCGCTGGAATTTCTATGCTGGTTGGCGGAATTGGCATTATGAATATTATGCTTGTGAGTGTTGCTGAAAGAACCAGTGAAATCGGCATTCGACGCGCAGTGGGTGCGCGCAAAAGAGATATCTTGAAGCAATTTTTAACGGAGGCCATTGTGTTATCGGTAATTGGTGGTGCAATTGGAATCATTGCGGCGTTTGTAATCGCGCAAGGATTGTTCTGGTACTATCCAACATTCGATATGCGCCCGGAGTGGACCATTATTTTGCCAACATTCGCGCTTGCTGCGATAATCGGTGTGTTTTTTGGCGTTTGGCCAGCGGCAAGGGCAGCCCAAATTGAAATTTTAGACGCTCTACGCCACGAGTAATATTTGAGTTGAACGGAGAGATTATGAATCTAGTACAAATAGTAGCTGATTACGGTCCCGGGGATTTGGCGTTTTCCGAAATGATAAATGCACTCACGGCACACTTGCCTAGTGGATATATGCTTACGTCAACTACTCTCAGTAGCTTTGATACTCTAGGCACTGGGTTCTGCGTCGCACAGTTGGGACTTGGATCATCTTCGCAGCGTCCTAAGGGATTAATTATTTACGCCAATTGTGCGCCGCGCAAAGATCTTACTAAGGAACGTGAGAACAACCAGGGAGAGAAGCTCGTCTATGCGGTGCTCAAGAACGGCGTCCCGATCGTGATCGTCAATAGTGGTTATTCTTTGTCGTTCCTCAAGGGCGAGATCGCTGAGTTATGGAGTGTCAATGTCAGTCGCGGAGGATCGCAGTTTCGCTCACGCGATATCTTTCCTCCGGTAGTGGGTATGGTTGCTAACGGCGATTTTTCCTTTAAGAAAGAGCAGCTCAATCCGGAGGATGAATCGATTGTTCCAAACTATCCATCCGGCGTTGTAGTTTATCGAGATTCGTTTAAAAATCTGAAAACGACATTTCGCGATGGCGATCCGGAAGTTTCCTCGCTAAAGCCGGGTCAACAGATCGATTTAACGATCAACGGCGTAACTCGCCCAGCTGTTGTCGCGACCGGAAATTTTAATGTGCGCGAAGGGGCTACCGCGTTCTCGCCTGGCAGCAGCGGTCACGAGCGACGTTATTGGGAAGTGTTTTTACGAGGCGGAGAAGCTTCGGAGCTATTCAATAGCCCTAAACCAGGTACAGAGGTGACGATTTCAACTCCCCTTCTCTTTAGATGATCAAGAGTTAACTCGATGGCCTTTTGGGCATTGCGCTGCACTTGAGCAATAGCGCTCCCTTCTCTATGCTTGCCGCAACTTACCCCTTGGAACCACCATGTCATCGTCCGTTGTAACTCCGGAAATTAGAGAAGAAATTAGACGGCAATCTGTAGAGCTATTCGACAAGTATGTGCGTGTTCCGAGTACATCGTCCCCAGATTCCAAATCGGTGCCTTCAACCGCTACTCAGTGGGATATGCTTCGCATGGTCGCTGAAGATTTAAAGAATCGCGGCGCAACGGTAGAGGTCGATTTAGATCAAGCCTTCGTCTACGCCACCGTCCCGGGCTCACGCAATGGAACACCGTTCGGCATCGGAGCCCACGTAGATAGTTCCCCGGATCAACCCGGCGTAGGAATCGTTCCGCTTTATCGCGAGAACTATCATGGCGAGGACATAACCTTTCCTAAAGCTCCTGGACTCGTTCTCTCCCCCAAGGATTCTCCCGAGCTCCTAAACTTTGTTGGTGATACTATTATTACCGCCTCTGGAGACACACTACTGTCAGCTGATGATAAAGCTGGGCTCGCTTCGATCGTGTCGGCAGTCGGCATCTGGAACAAATATCCGCATCTTCCGCACCCGGAAGTGCGCGTGTTCATTACTAGAGACGAAGAAATCGGTCGCGGTGTCGATGGAATCGACCTCTCCAAACTGCCGCGATTTTGCTACACCATCGATGGAAGCGTTCCAGGAGAGCTCGAGTATGAGTGTTTCGATGCTGTCGGCGTTACGATCACGTTTAATGGGAAAGGAACCCATCCGGGGTTTGCTTACGGTAAAATGATTAATGCTGCGTTAGCGGCATGTCACTTCGGAGCTTTGTTAAACAGAGATCAAACACCGGAGCGCACCAAAGACCGACAAGGCTTTACTCATTTAAGCGAAATTAAAGGTAACAACGAATCCGCTTCGTTTCGAATGATTCTGAGAAATTTTGAGCACTCCGATAACGTAAAAATGCTCGCTGAACTCCATAGTATTGCTACTGCAGTCAAAGACGCGTTTCCGGGCCTGGTGATCGACATTAAGGACGAGCAGCAATATCCGAATATGCGAGATTATCTCGCAGGCGCTCCTGAGGTCGTGGATGCAGCGCGCCGTGCGATTATCGCTAGTGGATTAAAACCGGTCGAACATCCAATTAGAGGCGGAACTGATGGAAGTAAGTTATCCGCTCAAGGGGTACTTACTCCGAATATTTTCGCCGGCGGCATGAACTTTCATTCACGCACTGAATACTTACCTGTAAAGAGCCTAGTCGCTGCAACGGAGACGATCTTGAATCTGGGCAGAGAGTGGTGTGATGAAAAATAGGGTCAGTTCCTGACGAATCCCCACGAAAGTGCACAATATATGTAATATAGCTAAACAGTTACGAATCTTTCGATAACCAATGATGGCGACACTCGGAGGTATTCCTGACATCCCTTCGGTGCTCGCCGTAAGAAAGAATACGTAGTTCGCAGCTCTCCAACTTTTGAAATTACACTGGAGCGGGGGGGG
>JBGSNS010000150.1:0-3716 GCA_041739515.1 Bdellovibrionota bacterium | reverse complement strand
TCAATGACTACTCAGGAAAGATGGATACCAACAGAACTTCCGCCTCCCCATCCTCCTTGACCTCCTGCACCTCCTTGACCACCGCCACCTTTGGACGGTTAGTCTCCAAAGCGTGGATAAAGTACCTCCTCCGCCTCCTCCGCATCCACCTATTGTTAGAGCGAGTAAGGTTAGTAAAATCGCTTTCTTCATATCAGCACCCTATTTCCTAGAATCGTATATCCGGCATCTTCGCCGATCGCGGTTTGACTGAAAAGCTGCTATCCAGCTATCGGTGAAACGCATATCTTTTATGCCCCTCGTCCCCTTTCTGCTCGCTCTAGCCGTGTTCATAACCTACGGAGCGCTGTTCTACGGCAGCATAGCTTCTTTCTGGTTTAGTCCGGGGTGGACATCTGATGATGCGATGCAACAGGTCTACCAGTTTAACGAGGCGCTGTATCCTGGTTTATTCGATCACGATTTCGTTTCGAACCTAATGAGCCGGTATCTAACACCGATTCATTATTGGCTCGGAATTGGCTTAACCCATTTAACCACCAGTCCGGTTATGACGGCCCACTGGATGATGTTTATTCAAATCGCACTCTCGCTTATTGGAATGTTTCTCCTGGTTCGTGGAGCCTCGGGATCATTCGCAGTAGGACTGATTGCTGCGACCTGGTTGTTACACAGCCGACCGGTGATGCAGAGACTGACCGCTGGGTTGGTGCGTGGATGGGCATTACCGATATTTTGTTTTTACCTTTGGGCTGCAACGACCAGGCGATATCGACTCTGTATAGCGATATTAATGATCGGATGTTTCTTACATCCACCCGGGACATTTCTCATAGGTGTCACGCACGGGATATTTCTATTGGTTGAATGTTTGCTGGAACGCAAGTTGACGAAGCGGAGCGTGATTGCTGTCGCTTGTGCACCGATTATCGCAGCTTCAGCCTGGTTCGTAACCCAGATGCCGGCTGATATCGGTTCGATGATTACCTTAAGCGAGGCCATGAACACACCTGAAATGATTCGACCGCATGGACGATTTGCCTTTGTCCCGCTTCTGCCTGTTCAAGACGAAGTTAAAATATTTGCATTCCAAGTCTTCGATTCAGAATTCTTCAAAACTGAATCTTTTTTTCGCGAACTAATTCCGTTGTTTGTTATCGGTGCTGTCTTGGTCCTGCTGGGCCACGATTTTATTAAACGAAAACGATTGCCAACTGAAACTTTGGTGCCTCTCCCGATTTGGTGTTTCGGAGTGGCGCTGATTTTAGTCTACGCGCTTTCTCGTTACCTGGCGTTTAAGCTGTATGTTCCCGACCGACACTTGCAGCTTCCATGCGCTGTTTTTTTTATCGCTGCATTCTCGATTGCAATCAACCGACTTTGGAGCAGGACTAATCACCAAAGTAAGATTCTAGCTTCGTGCCTAGCAGGATTTTTGACGATTGTTGTTCTGGTCGGCTCAGGACTTGGGCTGGATGGAACATTAAATTTTAATCGCAGCCGTGATCAGAAAGGAAAGATCTTCGCCTGGGCTAAGAAGTATACCCCGATCGAATCGAGATTTGCGGGAGAACCGAAGTTTATCGATCCGATGATGTTATGGGGAGCAAGAAAGGTTTTCATATCATTTGAAACCGCCCACCCATTTTACGATAAATATAGAACAGAAACTCGTCGACGGCTCGATCTGTCGCTACGCGCGCACTACTCTACGGATTTGGCGCCGCTTATGGCCTTAGCTGATGAAGGAAACGATTATTTCGTTTTTGATCGTAAGATTTTTAGAGATCTTTCAAAGGCTCAATACGGTCCGCCTTTCAACGAAATGGTTTATCAACTGGCAGCGCAGCCGGAACAGATTTTCTTTTATTTTAGGGAGCTAGCTGATAGGGACCCTGACTTAGTTCCATTCGCGGATCGGTTTGCCTTGGTAGTAAATCTCAAGGTTCTTAAAGCTAGGGCTATATCATGATAATGATCGACCAGGCCCCGTGGATCTTGTATCCAAGCGTATTTGTCGGGCTTTGCGCGGCGTTTTTCCTGTCGCGTGAGTCAACCGTCTCAGCAAATAGCGAAACCAAATTTCGAATCTCAGCCATCGAAGTGCTTTCTCTGTTCGTGATTACTGGCATCGCTTTTTGGTTACGTTTCGATGGACTCACATTCGGCTTACCGAATAATTTTCATCCTGATGAGATACCTAAGTTAAACGCGATTGAGCGTATGCGAGCAGCGGGGGATCTAAACCCACGGTATTTTCTTCATCCGAGTTTATTGCTCTACGCCACTCATTTTACTCAACAGCTTGGTGAATGGTTTGGATGGTGGGGTGCAACACGCGAAGGCTTGAATCTCGCCGGTAGGACCGTCAGTCTTATCGCGGGGACACTAACAATCCCTGCGCTTTGGTCGTTAGCGAGGTCTGCTACGAAAGATGCACGAGTTTCTATTCTGTCGGCGATGTTGTTGGCGGTGTTCCCGTTACACGTGACCTGTTCACGGTATTTAAAAGAAGACGCGTTGGTTACGTTTTGGATGGTCGTAACGGCCGCAATCGTCATGTCCACGGTAGTAAATCCCAACGCTCGGTGGCGATTGCTATGGGCGGGATTTTTCGCTGGGGTTGCCGCGTCGAGTAAATACACAGGGTTAATATTTTTCGTTTTCGTATTAGTCGCTCCGTGGTTACGCAGTAGGAACTGGCGTCCAGACAGATCGTTGATGCTTCCGGCGATTGCGGCGCTAATAATGAGCGGTGTGGGATTTTTATTGTGCTCACCGTACGTCGTGCTCGATTGGCCGTCGTTCATCGATGACTTTATGTATGAACAGCGCCACATGAGTAAAGGGCACATGGTGGTGATTTCCCCGTGGTCTCACTACTGGGCGTATCAAATCGGAAGATCCGTTATTCCCGGAATCGGTCTTATTGATACCATACTTGCGTTGATCGCAACTGGTTGCGCGATCGTGCTGATGATTAGAGATCGATCCCGCACCGCGTTTTTATGTCTTCTGGCTCTAGGGATGACCTATTTCCCAGCTGAACTAGTAAAAGCAAAACCTGAACCGCAACCGGATCGATACGTCATGGTGTGTCTGCCTTGGTGTGCGCTTCTGATTGCAGCTCTAGTGGCGTGGGTTTCAAATCGATTTAAGCCACGAGTTTTCTGGATACTAGGATGCTTCGTTGTGATTCTCCCGCTTCAACGAACGGTGTCGCTGTTAGGAGAATTAAAGAACGATACACGGTATCAGATGGCCAGTTGGATAGATCGAAATATTCCTGCCGGCAGTTCCATTGCCGTTGATTATCAATGGTACGGCCCGCCGTTAGATCCAGCGCGATACAATGTAACCTCCCTGCATGGCGCGAAGATTCTTGAGAATATTCGCATAGGGGAGCTTCGTAAGGCTGGATTTCAATACGTTATCATTTCCAGCTTCTTTCGTGATCGTTTTTTTAGACAACAGGATAACTTAGGAGCCTTACGAGATCTATTTAGACGGCTAGATCGTGAGTTGCCAGTAATGCAAAAAGTCGATTCAGCTTCCGGTCCGTACGGTTTTCATAATCCGGGGCTGACGCTTTATGATCTCACCGTTACAAAGTAACTGGATCCCCCAGATGGGTTACTCGATCTTTTCGCCGCGTTGACACAGCCTAAAGGCCGTACTGATTAGATCGATAGGATCAAAAGGTTTCACAATGATCT
>JBGSNS010000139.1:0-2809 GCA_041739515.1 Bdellovibrionota bacterium | reverse complement strand
GATACACCTTATCATCTGCAGTAAGACGAGTATTAATAATGTCTTTGTTAAAGAAAGAAGCTACGAACTCAACGGAATATCGATTTTTGAACAAAGAGGGCAGCGAGTTAAATAACCAAGAATTCCTTAACTTAATGGCCGTGGGGGTGGACCAGTGCTGCTGCCAGTGCTGCTGGGTTTCTCGGATATCCGCAATTTAGAAAGTTTGGGTGAATCAATTCGGATGCGTAGAGCTACACAATCCGCCCAATGCTTCATAACTACCGGTGGTATCACCAGCTTAGAATGAAGGGACGCACAACATGGGAATGGAATTCTGCGAAGGACGGGGCGAGCGATCAGATAGAGCTTCGGAACGAGGAGACAGGGGTATAGAGCGACCACTGACCCACCATGAGCGGATGGAGGAGAGAACTAGACGAGAGCACGCACTTTGGAGCAAGGGGAGCACAGGCGACGCACCGTCTGAATTTACGGCGTGGCAGGGAAATCCGAAATTGATTGAAGGAATAGAGAATCGCGGATACGGCGGGCTCGAATCAACCAAGCTAACCCCGTGCAGCATCAGCATCAGCAACACCACCGGGTGGACCGCCGCGCAAGTGATCGCCCAACTTGAGAAGATTAAGACATTAATCGGACTGCCATCGACTGACGAGCTTGTAAACAGCTGGTGGAACAAATTTGAAGAGCAGAATCAAGATCGACTGAAACTCGTACTGCGCACCGCCGAGGAGATCGGGAAACGCTCAGAAACGATCGATACGTTCTATGAAGCATATAGTCGTTCTCGAACAAACAACATTCAGGCGGGTCTAGACAAGCTCGATGAAACGCGTGAAGAAAGACGCAACAGTTTATTGTGGCGTGAGGAAAATCCGCGCGGCGAAACGCGACCGCAGGCCGAGAAAAAAGGGACGCCAGCAGATAATCTAGAATGACAGGAAGTGGAACGGTAACGGGAAGACACTGTGGCATCCATTCCGCACAAAGTACTTATGCAGCTTTACGTTTGAGCTGCTCCGCGGTTTGATGGACGATCTTATCGAAGTCCGAATAATTGAATGCTTGATAAGTTTCGCCGTTTCTAAACTCAACTTCGCGCAGCCGCTTGGTATCTTCTTCGAAATGGAGAGATTTTAGATTTGTAGGTTCCGTCGCGCCGAAAATCTGTTTGGCTCCCGCATGTGGAAACACAGTTCGCATCATGTTGACGATGTTTGCCGCATCCTCTTTGCCCTCGCCAACCGAGCAGCTAAGTAGAACGACCGTACCTCCGCTCTTTAGCGCAGCTCCCACCTCGGCTTTCGTTAGTTTATCGGCGTCATCGAGGTCAATTGCGAAGGAGCGATCGTAATTCGGATCAAGTCGCGGATCTTTCGAGCCAAACGACATCGCGGTCTGACTGCCATGAGCGCCCAACATTAGTAAATCTGTGCCGCCAGCCTGCGCTGATTCCTGCAAGATTCTTATAACATCGTCCTCTGATGAAGCTTCGACGTATCTTATCCGATAGCCATTGGTCATTAAAGTTTCCAAGTGTTGCCAGGACCCTTCAAAGGCGTTGTTCCAATCTGAAGTTGGAAAAACCACCAAGGCCTCCTTCATGGTAATATCTGGTGGAGGCTGGTTCAGGAGCTTATTTAGATTCTCCGGGGTAAATCGGCTTGGGTATTTTATTCCGTTAGTGCTGGCGCGCTCTAGGTCGTTAGCGTAGGTGTCTAGCCGATCAATCAGCGGCTTATCAAGAGACGGATTTGGAGCCTCTGAGTCTCGCACTACCTCTCGCAGCGCTCCTATGAGCCTCTTAACTGATTCAGGCTCTCGAAGGAGCGGTGCCAGATAACGGTGCCTAAGATTGCGGTCCGTCGCCTCATTGGTTTCCTCAAAAAGTCTGCCTAAGAGAGCTGCGGTTGTTTTTTGGTTTTGAGAGTCGAACATCATCTGGGCGGACTTAACAGAGAAATCGCGCAGGGACCTTGCAATGGCTTCATCGCTTCCTCTTGCTAGAAGAATTCGAAAACACATTTCCTGAGATGTTCTGACCTCGTATCCAACTATAAAAGTCTGTGAAAAATCCTTGTTTCCAAGTAGTCGTTCGAGCATTTCAGTTGCAACTGCAGATCGATTTTCAGAAAGCACCCTAAAGAAGTCTTCGAGTTCGACCTGGTGTGACGTCAAGGATATAAGCAAGCGTTCGAGGCTTACAAAATCTTCCGGATTATTACCTTTAGATAACGCCAAAGCAGCATTGAGAATCATGCGCTCCTCGGGAGAGTTGACTTCGTATTTCTGATTTTGCTTTAGTAGCTCTGAGAAACACTTCAGCGCTGCAGGATCAGAGACTTGCACGAAGTATTTAGAGGCTATCGATCGCTCGAACGGATCAGATTTGGTCTCTACAAGTATCTCCCTAAATAGCGCAGTATCATCTGGTGAGGCGATTGTGGAGAGAGCGGTTAACGCAGCCGTTCTATTAATTCCAGACGTCCCGCTGCGTTCCTTGTCTCCAAGCTCATTGTTCTTAAGAACCTCACGCAGGACTTCCGCACCCTTTTGCGACTTTAGATCCCCAAGCGCTCTACAAGCTAAATCGAAGCTAATTTTCGCCTGCACGCTGGATTGAGAGCTTGGTTCATTTTGGGCGAGCATGTTTAGCGCTGTCGTCTCAGCGAGTCGCGGATCAACCATTCTGAGTAGTAGCATCGCTTCACCTCTTAGCCATAAGCTCTTAGAGCTTTCAACGAGCGCTTTGACTCGCGTCGGCTCTATGCCGAGCGCGTCAGTTGTGTTGCTGGTAAGGTTTCCG
>JBGSNS010000132.1:0-3797 GCA_041739515.1 Bdellovibrionota bacterium | reverse complement strand
CTGCTAGCACAACGTCGGATTCCTGGATCGCCAGCAAGGCTTGCTTAGTAACCGCTGATTGCAACTCCTCGTCTTGGTCTCCGACCAACCCACCGGTATCGATTAACGTAAACGGAAATCCCCATTTCGTAACTAACTGATAGTGACGATCGCGGGTAACTCCCGGCTCATCTTCAACAACCGCGATTCGCTTCCCAGCAAGGGTATTAAATAACGTCGATTTTCCGACGTTGGTGCGCCCGACAATGGCGACTACAGGTATAGAACTCACAACTTTATCTCCACTCTTCTTTATTATTAACTCGATAGACTTTAGACCTAGTCAGCGCTTGCTTCCTTAGGTTGAATATTATTTAGCGACGCAGCGTCTATTTCATCCCGCCCGCGTAGAATCTTAAGCGCTTCTGCAGCGGCCGCTTGCTGACTCTCCTTCTTAGTTCGTCCGCGACCGCGCCCCACAATTTGCTGATCAATCTTCACAATTGAGACGTAGATTGGTGAATGCTCAGGCCCCTCGGTAAACTCAACTAAGTACTCCGGTGTTGCGCTACCAGCAGCATGCAGCACCTCTTGAAGTTCCGTTTTTGGATCGCTTGGATTTACCGATTTTAATCGATCACCAAGAAGTTTTGCCGCAACTCCACACGCGACCGTAAATCCAGCTTCACGATAGACTGCGCCCATTAGTGCCTCAAAAACGTCTGCCAGGATCGATTCTCGATCCGCGCCACCAGCAGCCGCTTCCGATCTACTTAGACGAATAAATTGCCCAAGGGATAATTGCCGTGCAACGGATGCAAGCGCTGCCGTGTTCACCAGCGCAGCTCTCATCTTCGAAAGCTCTCCTTCGCGAGCCGTTGGAAATCCTTCGATTAAATGATGCGCAATAGCGAGGTCCAGTACCGCGTCACCAAGAAATTCGAGCAACTCGTAATCGACCGGTCCACCTGCGGCGCTACCTGGATTAGTAGCGATGATGGCATTTGCTGAACGGTGCGTTAACGCGCGCTTAAGTAGCTCTTTATCAGCAAAGGTATATCCGAGTGCGGCTTCAAGCGCCTCAATATCGTTGCGCGCCGCCTGCACAAGCGCGGGCTTGGAGTTACCTGCAGGCTCTGCTGTACCAGTGCCGATCACGATCGGCGCAGCCGCAGCGGTGCCGTTTCCTGCAGTCATCCCTTTAAAAAAACGAAATTTCATGCGGCAACTCTACCAACTACGCTTCTACCAACGACGCTCGTTCCTGAGTCCTCAAGTGCGAAACTAGTAGTCCCGCCCCCTAAAACTCGCCGATTATCTATATCATATAACACTGTGGCCTGTCCTGGGCTCACGGGCGCCCATCCGGATACGAACTTTATCGTGGCGTTACGGCCAGATTCGTCAGCGATTACGTCCACTTCCACGCCTGCGTGGCGATGGCGCAACTGGGCCATGCACCTAATTGGCGCGGAATTAGGGGAGGCAATAAGCCAGTTCATCCCTGTAGCGAATAGCCCTTCACGTTCAAGCTCCGAGCGTTCTCCCACCACAACTTCACCTGAATCAGCGCGAATTTCTAGCACGTATAACGCCGCATTACTTCCACCCGGCAGCCCAAGTCCCTTTCTTTGTCCGACGGTGAAATGATGCACACCGCCGTGATACCCAAGCAGTTCGCCAATAGCATTTATGATTCGCCCACCCTCCGGGACCACTGAGCTTGGGGAATGTCTCCGAACGAAATCAGCAACGGAACCGGAGACAAAACAGATATCCTGACTCTCCGGCTTTTCAGCGGTAACCAAACCTGCCTCGGACGCGATCGCGCGCACTTCCGGCTTCGTCAAATGTCCGATCGGGAAAACTGTGGAGGCAAGCTCCTCCTGTGTTAGCGCAAACAAGAAATAACTCTGATCCTTTGCGCGATCGACGCTTCTGTGCAGCTCATACTGACCTTCGTTTTTAATAACCTGCGCGTAGTGACCGGTGGCTATCTTTGAACAGCCCATCATTAAACTGCGCCTGCGAAGCTCAGCGAATTTCACCTTGCGATTACATTCAACGCATGGATTTGGAGTAAATCCGTTTCGGTATTGCTCAACGAACGGCGCGATTACTTGCTCCCGAAAATGCTGCTCAAGGTCCATCACGTAGTACGGTATTCCTACTTTGCCAGCGACTTTACGCGCGTCATCGAAATCACTCGGCGCACAACACGTCGCACGCGACAGTGAACCGCCGGATTTTCGATAATCCCATACCTGCATAGACACGCCGATTAACGGTGCGGCGGACTCAGATGCAACTCTTTCGTGCGCCAGCAACATCGCAGCAACGGAGCTATCAACTCCGCCTGACATCGCCACCACGGTAGCATCTTTAAACGATTCGTTAAGCATGTACTTGTCCTCCCACGCTCGGAGAACTACCTGAATACGAACGCGAAACGACGGACGCGATTGCATCCGCAACCGACAACACATCGGATTCGGATTCTTCACCAGTCATTGCAATTCTCACAGACCGGGTTACCGCTTGCTCAGGATATCCAAGCGCACGTAATGTCTTATTCCCTTCCTGTTTGCCGCTACTACACGCTGAACCGGTAGAGATTCCGATTCCGCGAAGATCGAGGGCCACTACAAGATCATCTCCACGCAAACTAGACCGCTCTGGAACGGTAATACACAAAGTGTTCGGAAGAAATTCTGGCCGAACGCTGTCGTGTAAAAACTCCCCCTGGATCACTAGATCAGGAATTTTTTCCAATAGCGCACTCCTAAGAGTCGCACGCGCCTTCGCCATCCGCGCGCCACGCAGCGCGTCTTTCTGTGCAATCCGTGCAGCAACCCCGAAAGCATAAATACCTAGTAGATTTTCCGTTCCTGGCCGCAACCGCTGCTCCTGTGCTCCTCCAGCAAGAAGCGGCGAGACAAAACTTTTAGCAGAGGCACGAACGACGAGCGCTCCAACTCCAGCAAGGCCGCCAAGTTTGTGCGCAGAGACTGAAATAGCATCGACACCGAGGGATTGAATCGAAACCGGAATACGACCAACGCTCTGCACCGCATCAGAGTGTAAAAAAGCCTGCGGGGCAATCGAGCGAATTTTGCTTGCTGCCTGAGCTATAGGTAGCAACGTCCCGATCTCGTTCTGCCCATGAATCAGCGAAACAACTTTAGTATTTGACGAAACAACGCTGCAAATATCATCAGTAGTTATCCACGACTGCGCCTTTAAAGGTGTGGCGATGCTAACCGGAAATCCTAACGTGGCAACGCGACTCGCTGCATCCGTCACCGACTCGTGCTCGACAGCGGTTGTAACGAGCCCGAATTTAGTGCGATCTAGATCTTTGGTTGTGGCAAAATTTAGAAACGGAGCGATGATAGCCTGATTATTCGCCTCAGTTGCCCCGGAGGTAAAAATAACTAAATCCTCGTCGGCAGCACCGACTAGTTCTCGCACCTCGTCACGCGCGTTATCGAGCACCAATTTTGCCGCCTGGCCCCCCTGATGCACCGCGCTAGGATTTAGTAGCTCCTGCCCTAGTTTTGGGAGGAACTCAGCCAGAGCCGTCTGCACCGAGCGGTGCAGCCCAAAGGAAGCATTTGCATCGAAGTTCTTAAACATTCCGACAAATCAATGGTAACTACTTGAATTTCTTGATAATATAAGAGGCGCAATCACTAAGTAAGTCGCCTCAAACGCTCGATATCAGAGGTAGAGAGTATTATGGCGTCGATTACAACGCAAACCGTAGGACACGCTGCCGCTGGGTCGGTTGCAACCGCTATAAATGCCGCCCGGGAGGT
>JBGSNS010000125.1:0-8370 GCA_041739515.1 Bdellovibrionota bacterium | reverse complement strand
GCTTACCGGTGCGCCGGTAAGAGTGCTGACGCAGATTGGATGAGTCGCGATTCGCTTGGACCCTGTTCGATTGGACCCTGTTTGATTGGACCCTGTTCGATTGGACCGCGGACCGCTGGTCCGCGCGATCGAAGTTAAATTATGCGATCGTGCGGACCGGCGGTCCGCGGTCCCAGGGATTGTGACGGAACACTTATCGGTGTTGCATAAATTCCCAGGCCTAGAAAAATACCGGATTCGAACTTTCGTCCGAATCCGGTTTCCGTTTCAATTACCGTTCTTTTTAAGCTTTGTTCTTCAAAAGACGGTCGATGATGCTCTTGAAGTGCTCAAGCGGATACGCTCCGTTAACTTGAACACCGTTTACGACGAACGCTGGAGTTCCGCCGATGCCGAGTTTCTGTGCGATATCGCTATCAGCTTTGACTGCCGCTTCAGCCTCCGGTGATGCTGAATCCTTCTTGAACTGCTCAAGATTCAATCCCAATTTCGTTGCCGTTTGGGTAAAGAACTCAGGAGTCAAGTTGTTCTGATTAGCGAAAAGTGCGTCGTGGAACTCCCAGAACTTGCCCTGCTTGTTAGCTGCCCAAGATGCGGCGGCCGCTGGCTTTGCGTTCTGATGAAACGGAAGTGGCAAATGCTTGAACGCAAGCTTAACGTCATTTGGATACGCCTTAAGTACCTGCTCCATCACGTCGCTACCCTTCTGGCAGTAAGGACATTGAAAGTCAGAAAATTCAACGATCGTAATTTTTGCACCCGCTGGGCCCTTAACTGGAGAAGATCCAACGTCAACCTTGATTGGATTTTTGAATTGCTCCTCAAGCTTAGCTTGCTGAAGTTCCTCTTGCTTTTTACGGGAAAGCTCCATCTGCTTCTGTTGCAGGGATTGCATGAAATCAAGAAACGACTGCTGTCCCGAATCGCTCTTAAGGTAGCGATCCATCGCTGAGGAGAAATCTTTGTCGTTGATGTCGGCCGATACTGATTGGGTAGCGCCACCGATTACCAGGCTGCAAACGGCGAGCCCGGTTAGTATAATTTTATTCATTTAGTAATCCTTTAAAAGGTCCGCCAATAATATAGGCAGCCCTTTAAGATCCCCACAAGCAGCAACTATTAAGCTCAATCTTCGATAATATCGCGTAGGAGAGAGAGTTTTATGAATACAACTAACGTACGAAGCAGTTCAGGGAGCAATCAGGTCCAGACGCCAGCCAATGAGGCGATCGCTGACTTGGAGGAGATGATCTTAGATCTTAGCCGGGCGCTAAGCGAGGTTCTTAAACTGGTGAATAGTTTAGGGGAAGACGACGTTATTGCTAATCTGTCGCAGGCGCAGAAACGGGATTTGGCAGGTAAAATGGGCGGCATAAAAGCAGGCGCATCATCGAGGGGCAAGGTCGTCGGGGGCTACGCTGGGCCAGCTGGATTTCTGTGGAAACCGGTCTCAGATTCAACTGGGAAGCTCGCTATCCTGTTGCCTAGCGAACTGACCGGAAAGGTTAAGGGAGTCTCTGTTTTAGGCCCAGATTCCCGATTGATTGAATCCGGAAGTAATGGAGGGGTTGGAAACGGAGGGCGGGAGCATTTTAGATTCTCTAGGCCAGGCGGGTCGTATCCTCCGGGAAGTATAGTTGCTATCACGCTAAACGATGGTCGCGTCCAGCATATCAAGATCGATCGGCCGGGAGTTAGAATCGAGGGAAGATAATTTGAAATGTTATCTCCCGAAAATGAGGCGACGAACAGACGCCGATGCTGTACCATGCTGAAATGCGGGTTACGGTCGTGAGAATGATGGCTTGGATCTTTATTTTCGCGTTGGTCGTGCACCTTCCGTTACCGAATCATGAGCTGTCTGTGTATAGAGCTGTAGGCTACGCTTACGCTGAGGGCTGCTTTGGGCGGCTTTCCGACCAGCAGCCCTGTAGTGGGAGCTCCGTTGTAAAACGTCCGGCACTGGTAGCGCCACCGCTGCGCGGTGCAGCGAATTCAGCATCGCGGCCGCTAAACGCGAAAGTTGTCAACCCACAACTTAAAAACCTCGGAGATCAACGTGGTGAATGGAGCGGCATGGTAAGTGGATTTGGTCATGCCGTGCTGTATCTGCAAATCGTAAAACAAGCTCGGTTACTAAGTGAGCTTAAGATCGGTTCAGTGGATCTTAGTGGATCCCCCACCCCGTTTCGCTTCCGCGCGCAGCTTCCCGCCGAGACCGGTTGGGATTGGCGCGTTGCTGTGAAGCCGAAATAGGCTTTATTGAGCATTAATTATTATCGCGGTGCGGCTACCATACGCTGCAAACCTTTGGTATCGTAACCCGATTATGGCTTTATTTGAACGTCAACGTTCCCGATTAGAATCGTTTCTTCGAGGCCAAGCAATTCAGAGTGTTGTTGATGCCGGTATTGATGCAGCTCTTCAGGGGCGCGTCGTAGAGTACGGACGAGTGGGATCTTTCATCGAAGGGATCGTTACCGAAGCGTCCCCGGTGCTTCCAGCCAAATCCACAAAGCTTGAAATTCATCGCGACGGGACTGTTACGCCTGCTTGTTCGTGTGAAGTCGCGTCGATCGGAAGTGCTAACGCGCAAGGCGGTACAACTTCTGGGCACTGGTGTGAACACGCAGTGGCATTGCTATGGCGTTGCAACGATGCGGGATTTCTGGCTGCGGATGGAGATGTTTCGATCACAGATCAGGCTGAAAATGCCCACGTCGATCGCAACTCCCCGGAGCAAGTAGCCCAGGCGCTCGGCGAAGTCGTGCGGTTAGCGTCGATGACTCAATCAAACCCAAGAATGTTTCTCCCAACCGTAACTTCGCAGCTGGATCTATCCGGAGATAAATTAGGGGTAAAGTTGTCTTTTGATGGCGAATTACAGAGACCATCACCGGTGCGATTTCAAAGTGCGAGGGTTCTCGATAATGTGATTCTCTCGACTCTTGAAGAGCGAGGAATTTGGGATGAAGACTCAGGTCAATGGTACGTCGGAGCTTCTTCGGATATCGAATTGTTGCTTGGATTGCTGCGTGAATACGAAGGCGCGACGTTTCGTAAAGGCAATAACACCGTAGAGTTTGCAGCTGAACCACTCGAAGCAGAGATCTCCATTGAGTGGACGAGTCAAGGAGCCGAGCTCACTTTGTTTTGGGTTATTCCTGGCGGTACCAAAGTCTCACGTCAGGCAGAGCTAATCGGTACAGGTCCGTACTGGACCGTAGTACGAGGAAAACTCTACAAACTTTCAAGTCTTGCTAGCAAAGCCGCTGGAATTTTCGGACGGATGAGCGAGATGCATATTGCTCGCTCTGGGGTAGGCTTTCTCCTTGAGACGTTGTCGAGTTTAGATAACGGTGGACGGTTCGTTACGATCAAGAATCCAGCGGATCAACCGCATGCTGAACGAGCCACACCACAGGTCACGTTAATTCTTGAGCGAGTGGAGCACGGCGACTCATACGTTGGGTTTCGGTTAGACCTGTTGGCGACCCTTGAATACGAATATCCGACTAACTCAGATGGCGAATCAATTGTTTTTCTCCCCCATCGAGAAGCGGAGGAGGCAGCGCGTACGTTATTACGCGAACGCGGCTTCACCGGTGAGGGGCAACGATTTAAAATTCACGGAGATCAGGCGCTGGATGCTTTAAGTCAGGGCGCAAAGGCATTCCCAACAGAATGGAAAATCGTTGGGCTCGACGCTGCAGCGCGTGGAGTTAGATTTGCAGACCTAGCGCTTAATGTGTCCGTGTCTGCGGTTAATGATCGTGATGGATCATCTGGATCCACTTCGTGGTTTGACTGCCACGTATCGTTACTTCAAAACAACGCTAACGTTCCGCTAGCATCGTTATTTCGAAATGTTCGAACTGACGAAGATCGCTGGGTACGATTAGATTCCGGCGCATTCGCTCGCATTCCTGGCGGCGGAGTAAACTCGTTAAAGAGTACTCTTGGATTATTAGATCCGAATTTTAGATTAAGTAACAGCATTAAGGCGCGCATCACTGCCGCTCAAGCGTTAAGCTTGAATTCCCTAAATGAAACTGGAGTCGCTGTTTCCACCGACGGTAAGCTACGTGCTCTTGCGCGGCGCTTCGCGGAATTCTCCGAGTTAAAGGAAATAAAGCCAACTAAGAAATTCTGCGGAAAACTCAGAATTTATCAGGAAGAAGGCTTACAATGGCTTAATTTCCTACACGACTTTGAATTCGGTGGCATTCTTGCTGACGAGATGGGACTTGGGAAAACCGTCCAGACCCTCGCCTTTTTGCAACGAAATAAAAGTGAGAACAAAGGTAAGCGCCTTGCAACACTGGTCGTATGCCCTACTTCGGTGATGATGAACTGGATGTACGAAGCGACCAAGTTTACCCCAGATCTCAAAGTCGCCCTGCTTCACGGCCCGCAGCGACGTTCGTTATTTAGATCTCTTTCAGATTTTGATCTCGTTATTACTTCGTATGCTTTGTTACGACTCGATCGAATCGAACTTGAGCGTGGTAATTTCGACTATGTGATCTTGGATGAGGCGCAAAATATTAAGAATCCGGATGCGGCGGTTACCAAAGCCGCTAAGGCGCTGAAGTGTCAGCGTCGATTAGCACTTACCGGAACGCCTACAGAGAATCGCCCGATGGAATTGTGGTCGATTATGGACTTTTTGATGCCTGGATATTTGGGCTCTGCTGAGTTCTTTCGCTCATACGTGGAACGACCGATCTTAGAGGGCCAGGGGGCGGCGGAGATCACGCAATTTCTAAGGAATAAAACTAAGCCGTTCTTATTGCGTCGTGCGAAGGCCGACGTTGAAAAGCAGCTTCCGCCGAAAATCGAGAGTGAAATTCACGTCGAGATGGTTAGCTCACAGGCGCGGCTTTATAATCAGGTGCTCGAAGAGGTGCGACCGAAAGTTTTCGACGCTGTGGAGCGCCAAGGAATGCGTGGTGCAAGCGTTTCAATCTTGGCGGCGCTCTTACGCCTACGTCAGGTGTGTAACCACCCTAATTCGATCGACGCGCTTAAGACTGTTCCAGGGTACGAGTCAGGAAAATTCAACGCGCTTAAGGAGATGCTGCCCGATATTATAGAGGGCGGAGGAAAAGTTCTCCTATTCGCGCAGTTCCGAGAGATGTTGGCGATTATCCGTAGGTGGTGTGATGAGACTGGAATCCGGTACTGCTATCTCGACGGGGAGACTCGTGACCGGCAGGCGCAAATCGATGAGTTTAACAATAATCCGGAAGTTAAAGTTTTTCTAATCAGCCTCAAGGCCGGAGGTACCGGATTGAACTTAACGGCGGCGGATACTGTGATCATATACGATCCTTGGTGGAATCCGGCTGTGGAGAGTCAGGCGGTTGATAGAGCGCACCGTATCGGACAGCGCAAAACCGTCAACGTCTATAGGATGGTGACGGAGAGTTCGATTGAGCAAAAGATCATGGAACTTAAGATGCGAAAATCTAAGTTGATCGAGACGTTGGTAAACGAGAACAGTTTGTCCCCTCGCGCGCTTTCGAAGACCGATCTAGAGATGTTGCTGTCGCCGATGCCGGCATCGCTTACCGGTGCGGCAGCGAATGATGCTCGTACCGTTCAGTGATGTCTCATGCGTACCCGAGTTGGGATGATGTTCCTAAGACCTGTTGACACAGGAGCACGCGGAGGAAGGAGGCTATTTGTTTGCTTTCGCGCTCTCCTGTGTAAATGCGTTAAGATGCGGACTAGTGACGCCTGTCGCGTTCACGGCGTCCGTTGAGTCGCAGAACATTTTGGATAAAAAGTATTGAATCCGGATAGTTGCCAACTTCGTCTAATCAAGATGGGCAGGATGCTCTCGTTTTTTTGTTGTATCGCGTCTAGGCTCACTATAGAGGACTTGAGCTAATATCTTGGCGTAAGCCATTGAGATTATTACTTGTCCTAGGAGGATTGGGTGATTTATTCTCGGATTTAGAAACCTTAGGCGGATTAATTTCAGCGGATAATTTCAAAGGTCAACGAACATGTCGAACGATAATAACGAAAAAAATTGTCTCACTAAGGCTGACCTGGCTGATGCCGTGTACAACACGCTATCACTAGATAAGCACAAAGCTGCCCAAGTCGTTGAGGACTACATCGAGATCATCAAAGATGCACTGCAGACGGAGGGCAAAGTTATGTTGTCCGGCTTTGGTTCATACGAAGTAAAATACAAACCAGCTCGACGTGGACGAAATCCGCAGACCGGAACAGCGATAACGCTACGTGATCGCAAAGTAGTAAAATTCAAACCGAGCCAACTTCTAAGAAAGGCTATCAACGGGCAGCATATAGATCCGAACGAAGAAGACGAGTTCTAGGGATCCTCAGTCGTTAGAGGGTCAGGAATCATTACCCGTAAAATTGAAGCGGCGTGTGAGGACTACTGGAGCCGCGCTTGGTCACTACTGTCCCATGGGAATAGCTTAGAGATAAGCTAAGTGATCGAACAGTAAGGATAATATAGAAAATTTATTGTTGTCGATTTGAATTTTGTAACACGGAGGTCGCGGTGGACGCGGAGTAAAAACACCAATGCCTCCCTGACCTTAGCGTCCTAAGTGTTAAAATATTCGTTCGTGAATCGAGCACATGGAATAGCAGTGACCGCTGGTCCCAGAGGTCCGGATCACCCTACTCTTGAAACAATAACGCCGGATTACGCAGCTGCAACCCCGCCAGCTTGATGCGGAGGAAAATATCACGAGCGATCTCCTTTCCCTCGTTATCCAGTAGGCGATATACGTCAGCGCTATTTAAAACGGAATTTAGAGCCGATAGCGCGTGAATCGCTGCAAGCCCGTCATCCTGCATACGGTCGCGGATTGAAAGTAAGAACCCCTTTAGATCATCTTTAGATTTAAGTTCGCCAGCCTCCACTATCTTCGTTGACGCTTTCTTTTTAGGCTTAGTTGCTTTGTCGTTCATACTCGTTCCTTGGTCAGCTTGTTCTTCTTAAGTATATGATGCAGTTAACGATCTACCGGCATTAATTCAATAGCCTGATTGTAACGAAACGGGTCATCCAGCGGATCTAGTACTAAGGGAGCCTCTATAAGCATCCCCTCAGCCACTAAGCGCCGTGGTTCGAGGCCAGCCCGAGTTAGTCTGTTCACTATAGCGCTTGCCCGCCGCTTTGCTAACGATTCAGCATAGTCATTGTTTTTCGTCGGATCTTGATTTCCAACGGACTTCACGTAACTTCGAACGACTAAACGGGAATAGGGCAACCTTTCTCTATTAAGTTCTGCGATCTCATCAACTAGGTAGCGACCGGCAAGAGTCAAGCGACCCTCATCGCCGAAGAAAAACTGATCGGCCGGGTAGATATCTCTCCCGGGATGAACCTCAGAACGTCTGCGGTAGTGATCCGCTAGGGCCTCATGAGCAACGACCCGTGCGCGTGCTTGTTCCGAATCGGTGGCTGCTGCCATGAGTTCTTCTTCAAAATCATCCTGCACCGCGCCCTGCACGCCGCCCAGCACCGCGCCTAATCCAGCCCCAACAGCGGCCCCTGGGCCCGTCCCCGCTCCAACCTGAAACCCGGTAACCATGCCGGCTCCAGCGCCGGTCATAGCCCCGGACATTGTGCCTGCAAATTGCTTGTCTGGCCCTGGCGTAGGCCCTGCGCAACCAACGACTGTAAATGCAGTCGCAAATACCAATAGGGAAACCGGTGAAGTTGTAACTCGCATAGATAGCCTCGTTAAGCGCATCGTAATCACCGAAGCGTTTCATTGAAAGTCAGTTTTTTAATAGGCAACGATTTTAAAGGCTCAAATTCATGGAGTTCAGGGAGATTCTCCCAGATCGCCCGATTGCCCACGATTACTACTACCAAGTTTTCCAATTCCCAACGATTACGAGCAACCTGTTGGATCTCATCGGGCGTTACCGAAGCGATCTTCGAGAGATACGTGAAATCGTAGTCAGCGGGATAATCTAAAAACGCCAATGTAGCGGATCGCTGTACAACCTCTTCTACGGAGTCAAATTTAAAAACGAAGGCGTTAGAGATTGAACTCTTAGTTTCATGCAACTCCTGCTCGGATACTAGGTTGGCACGGAGTTTTAGTAACTCGCTGAGGGATGCTTCAATCGCCGCGTTAACCGACTCCGTCTTGGTCTGAAAGCCTATATTTGCCTTTCCTCTAGCTGGTCCGCTACCGATGCCACCTCCAATGCCATAGACCAATCCGCGCTCGGTACGAACGCTCTTCATAAGCCGAGAACCGAAAAAACCGGAACCAAAAATTTGATTAAACAAATCAATAGCAGCGAAGTCCGGTGTGAGTCTCTCCACTCCCAGCTGACCAATGATTACAGATGCTTGAGTTA
>JBGSNS010000110.1:0-30438 GCA_041739515.1 Bdellovibrionota bacterium | reverse complement strand
CAGCGAGCGGTAAAACGTCAGATTGTGAACGCTTAGCAATTGATGCCCCACATGTTCATCGGTACGCCGCAGATGATGGAGATACGCGCGAGAGAATCGCTGACACGTACTACACGAACAATTCTCATCTAGCTTCGTATCGGCGCTTCGATAAATCGTGCGTCGCAGATCAAGCTTGCCGTGCGAAG
Source organism: Bdellovibrionota bacterium (assembly GCA_041739515.1). Lineage (GTDB taxonomy): Bacteria > Bdellovibrionota_C > UBA2361 > UBA2361 > UBA2361 > JBGSNS01. The sequence continues at coordinate 30,250 of JBGSNS010000110.1, read as the reverse complement.
TAAAGCAAACGCCTTGATGAGCGAGACTGGTGGGCAAAATACAATCAAACATATCGACGCCGCGTTTGACCGCTTCAAGCAAATCGATCGGAGTACCAACTCCCATCAAATAACGCGGCTTATCACGCGGCAATAATGGCGCGGTGAACTCGACCATGTCTTCCCGCTCCGCTTTCGTTTCCCCAACGGCGAGGCCTCCAAGCGCAAAACCATCGAACCCAATGTCGGTAATTTGCTTCGCACTCTCGCGGCGCAGATCCTGAAAACACGCCCCCTGCACGATTCCAAACAGCGCTTGGGTCGAATCCGGTAAACGCGCTGCAAAGCTACGCTTTGCCCAACGAGTTGTAAGCTCTAATGCAGCGATAGTGGCGGCGCGATCCGAGGTAGAGTCAATGCAATGATCTAACACCATCATAATATCGCTGCCGATCGATCGCTGCATCGCGATGCTCCGCTCAGGCGTTAGCATCACCTCACTGCCATCGACGTAACTTCTAAAGCGTGCCCCTTCCTCGCTCATTACCAAAGACTTCGAGAGTGAGAAGATTTGAAATCCGCCAGAGTCCGTTAACACCGACCGAGGCCAGTGCATGAATTTGTGAATCCCTCCGAATTTTTCCAACAGCTCCGGGCCGGGCCGTAACAATAGGTGAAATGTGTTGGCGAGCAGCACTTGATAGTCGAGATGCTCAACAACTGCGGTATCAACTCCGCGCAAGACCGCTTGGGTCGCGACCGGCATGAAAATCGGCGTCTCAACAACGCCGTGGGTGGTCTCAAGCCGCGCTGCGCGTGCTTGTGACCAGGGGTCCGTTTTCTCAAGCTCAAACTTCATCGGCGCCCTTCATATCCTATTTCACGATTCCATCCAAAGCTGGCCTCTAAGTTGCTTTAACCACCGCACTAAGACCCTGATAGGGACACGGACGAGGACACTGACGAGGAATCGCTGCATGAAGATAAGATCCGCTGCTGCTCAAAAAGCCCAAACTACTCAAGGGATTATCCAGGCTGGGCAGCCCGACTCTAACGCTGGGGGCGAGCTTTCGATGCGGCAAGAATTTCAGGCCGTTCTGGAGAAATTTGCCGGTCGAGCAATACCGCAGGCAAACATGACCCAGTTAGCACTTTCGACGTTCGATACCGTGGCGTCTAACTCCCAGCAAATCAAGGTTCAAGAGCGCGAACGGCCGGACATCGTATCCACCAAGGCCGACACAACCCTTTCAACAAAAGATCGCCATATTTCCGAGCAGTCTTCAGAGCAGACCAACAATAGTGATGAACACAGTCAAAAGAACGACCGGCATTCAGCGCCACCTGATAACGAACTAAAGTCAGACGATGCAGCCGCGAACGACATTAAGACTGATATATCAGCTGATCCGACCGCTGCTGCTGTAGTAGCGAAGATGCAATCCAGCGCCACCGTTCAGAACGTTGCTCAGGCGGCTACCGCTGAGAAGCCGCTTGAACCAGAAGTCGCAACAGAGCAACCAATCCCAACCACTGAAATGCCAGAACAGACGGGCCAACCGACGATGGCGGCGAAGACATTCGGGGCGGATTCAGGAAAGCAGAAACCGGACCTCGCCAATAAGAGCCCAGAAAATGCTGGTGTGAATGCCAAAACAGAGCAAACCCCGAGCCCAAACCTCGAAACCGCACTTGATAGCTCTGCGCCCACAGGAGATGGAGCCAAGCAGCTAAAAGCTGAGGTTCCGGATCTCACAGCAAAAATCCCCCAAGCACGAGGATTCGCTGCTACAACGTTTGCAACTCCAGGGGCGCAAGATCCCGCGGCATTAGCATTGAGCGCTGCAATTAATTCAGCGCTTACGCAACGTTTAGTGGCTGCCGCCACCGGAGGCGGCGGTGAGCAAAGTTCGAGCAGAAATCCAACCGGGTTGGCACAACAGCTAATCAAAGCGGAACTCTCACCTATGCAGAGCGCTAACGGTATTAGAAGCGATCTACGCGGAGACTTGGCTGGAAAAGCTGAGCTTGCAAAAAATGCTGAACAAACCGCCAAACAAGCTCGGATACAGCCATCGAAGATTCTTGAACGGGTCGAATCCACTCTAAAAGAAGCCGCACGAAGCAGAGACGGTAAAACGATCTCATTGAGACTCGATCCGCCTGAACTTGGATCAGTTAAGGTTGACGTTTCAATACGCGATGGCTCCTTGCACGCACGGGTGACCGCGGAGAACTCTCAAGTAGCTGGGGTTATCCGTGAGAAAGCACACGAACTTCAGTCGATGCTGCGCAAACTCGGGCTTACTGTGGAAAAAGTTTCCGTAAGCGTCCATGACGGCATGCCTGACAACGGAGGAGATTTTTCCCGCTCCTTCTCCGATACCGGCAATTCTCGCTCACACAATCAGGAGAAACCACGAGAATTCAATAACTTCGGCCCCGGCTCAAGTTTTGCATTAGCTGAACAGAATCCCCTCCTTGCGTCCACGCCAGAGGGGAGACGACAGCTAGAGATTAATAACGGCTGGGTGGCTTAAAGGATTTAGGACCATGGCAAACGACTCATCAATCGGCTCACTTGCAGGACTTGACCCGAGCCTGTCTCAGAGCAGCAGCTCGTCGACAGCAACGAAAAAGAAAGCTGGCGATACACAAATCACTGGTACGGACTTTTTGAATCTACTTGTTGAGCAGCTAAAAAACCAAGATCCGCTAAATCCAATGGATAACCAGCAATTCGCGGTACAGCTCTCCCAGTTCTCAAGCCTCGAACAACTAATATCCATCAACGACAAGGTCGGTACAAAGGATACTACGGATTCGTTCGGATCACTCGCCTCGTACCTAGGGCAAGAAGTAGTGACGAACTCTCAATTCGTAGCCCTAAACGGCCGTGACACGCCATCAGTCAGTTTCAACCTTCCAGAAGATGCCACGAGCGTTCAGATCGAATTACTAGACAACAGTGGAAACGTAGTTGCGACACAAACTACAGAGTCACTTGGTGCGGGCAGACATTCTATCGCGCTTGATCAAGCCAGCGCAGCTAATGGTGAGTATAGAGTAAAATTGACCGCCAACAGAGCTACCGGCGGTACAGCTGAGATACCAGGATATAGCAGTGGAATCGTGAGCGGATTTATTCCGGGAGCGACTCCGAAACTAATCGTAAATGGACGTGAAATTGTAACCAACGACATTAAAGAAGTTCACGTCGCGCAGTAATAAGTAGTCTGGCGGTTAGTTTTTAGAAAGCTCTACAAGGAGACAAACAGTGCCAAGTATCATCAACGGACTCTTCTCAAGCCGCTCAGGTATCTCGAGCCACGGAAACGCGATCGCCGTTATCGGCGATAATATCTCTAACGCGAGTACGATCGGATTTAAATCCTCGCGCGCAGAATTCGAAGATCTCGTGGCTGGAGGTCAAGCGTCCGGTGCCGTTATCGGAGCAGGATCATCTGTGAGCGCCGTTAACTCAGTGTTTCAACAGGGAACACTTGAGTTCACCAGCCGTCCGCTAGATCTTGCGATCGACGGAAACGGCTTCTTCGCGGTAGCTCAAGGCGCACAGCGGTTTTACACACGCGCCGGTAACTTCAAAGTTAATGAGTCTGGTTTCATTGTAAACCAGAACGGATTGGCAGTTTTAGGTTTTCCAGACGGCGGAAGCGGCGCACTCGAGCCGCTAAACGTCAATACCGTTTCGCAGTCAAGTGTTGCATCAACGTCGGTGTCGATCTCAGGAAACTTAAACGCTTCGGTTGGCGAAGCTTCGCTTGTTCAACAGGGGATCTTCGCTGGTGTACCGGGCCCGGGATCAGGAAGTACCGCTACATCGTTTGCGGACCTAACTTCGATAGCTGATGGTCGTGGATATTCTACAACATTCGATGTCTTCGACTCACTCGGAGCCAAGCACACCCTGACCACGTTTTTCTTACACACGGACTCAAATGAGTATAGGGCCTACACCTATGCACGAAGCGATGAAGTGGAAGCCGGCGGGACACCGTCCGGTTATCCGAGATTAGTCGGTGCTGCTGGTGGAGTATTAATGAGTTTCAATGGCTCTGGCACACGCACTAATGCGCCGGGTGCTGGCTCAGCAGACACCACGCTGACTGTACCCTGGAGTAACGGCTCCACAACGGCTGGAGTCGATGTCTCTTTTACTCCGTTCACACAGTACAGTTCTAACTCTGCAATTCTCGCGATCTCACAGGACGGCCAAGGTATCGGATCTGTTACTAGCCTCTCGATCGGTGGTGACGGGCAGATCTCTGCACTCCTGGATAACGGTCAATCAGCGACGATCGGTCGAATCGGATTAGTAAGTTTCTCAAACGTTGAGGGCTTAACTCGTGTAGGTAATCAGCTTCTTCAACAGAGTAACGATTCCGGCGAGCCGGTTATCGGACGTCCGAAAACCGGTACGTTTGGATCAGTGGCATCCGGCTCGGTTGAGCTATCGACCGTGGATATCGCTTCTGAGTTCGTTAAATTGATTACTCTTCAGAGAGGATTCCAAGCGAACTCCAGAATCATCACAACGATTAACGGACTGCTAAACGACATTATTCAGTTGGTATAGACAACAGCTAGCTCATAAGTGCGTCCATTTGCACGGGCACTTTGCTGCTAAACTTCTCCGAGGTATACGAAGGTTGTGGGGCAACGATCGTTTACATCCGAGGAACTGTTAAAGTGTGTACCGCTTGGCGATCCGCGCAGCGTGTCGCGTGCGATCACGTTAGCTGAAAACAACGTCCCGCGCTCACGAGCAATCATTCCAGCGTTGTACAAGAAAACCGGCCGCGCCCACGTCATCGGCGTGACTGGATCGCCGGGCGCTGGCAAGTCAACGTTAGTAGATCAACTTGCTAGTCAGTACAGCGATGCGGGAAAGCGTGTTGCGGTATTGGCAGTAGATCCTAGCTCGCCGTTTTCCGGCGGCGCAGTCTTAGGCGATCGCATTCGGATGAATGCGTGCGCGGATCGGGAAAAGATTTTTATTAGAAGCATGGCGACCAGAGGCAGTTTAGGTGGATTGTGTAGAGCAATCACCGATGCTCTCACCATTCTTGACGCAGCTGGTTTCGATTTTATCTTCATCGAGACCGTAGGCGTCGGACAGGCAGAGGTCGACATAGTTCAGATCGCTGATTCTGTAGTTGTAGTGCTCGTGCCCGGAATGGGTGACGGAGTGCAGGCGTTTAAGGCTGGAATTCTGGAAATTGCTGACCTATTCGTGATCAATAAATCAGATCGAGACGGCGCTGACCTGTTGGAGCGCGATCTATTGACGCTGCTTTCTTTGAGCGATGTACCAGACGGAGGATGGCGAGTACCTGTAGAGCGCACGGTGGCGACCGATGGAACAGGATGTGCAGCCGCCGTAGTCAAATTAGATGAGCATTTTGCTTGGCTTCACAGCGGAAAGATGGCGAAAGAGCGTCGGCTTCGCCGCGCGCATTCTGCGGTTACGCAATTAATCAAAGAAGCTGCACTGGATCGAACACTTGCCGCAGCGCCAGATAAGTTAGAGAAAGCGGTAGAACGAGTAGTAGCGCGAGAGATCGATCCTTATTCAGCTGCACAGGAATTAATTGTACTTGGTATAACGAAGCCATGACGACATCCGGCGCGAAACGCCAGCGTTGCGGCGGACCATTTTTTTTCTTCTCGCTTTTAGCGCTGCTATTCGTCGCTACCTGGAATGTGCGGTTTCTGATCGCTGTACTTGCGACTTGGGGAATGAAATTCCCGCTATTACTCACCGCCGGCGTAGCGCTTGGTTGGATGATCTCTCAGTTTCTGTTCCGTGCCCATTTTGCGACGTTTATTCACGAATTGAAACACTCAGTGGTTAGCAATCTGGTAGGCAATAAAGCAAAAGAGATGCGCATCAGGCGCAACTCCGGTCATTTCCAGTACGAGTACACCAAGGACACCGCGAGGTATAATGCCTTCATCTCACTGGCACCCTACTGCTTTCCACTTTTTACGGTTCCTCTACTAGGGATTGCTGCGTGGCTTATACCGGATCGAACGTTGGCGGTACTTGCCGTAGGTGTTGCGCTTGGTGCGGACTTGCAATGCGGCTGGCGCGATGTAGGTCCGTATCAAACGGATTTCTCCGATCTACGCGGCGGATATTTCATCGGACTTGTTTATGTAACCGCTGCATCGATTACGTTAGTAACATTCGTGCTTGCATGGGCTGCCGGTGGCTGGGACGGTGTTGGGGTACTGGTGGGAAAATACCTGGGGACGCTGACAACGTTGCTGGGAGTAGGCACGAAGGCCGGGCCTTAGCCTTCGGTTTCATGGGTTTCGCTGGTCCACCATCACGGCCATCAAGTTAAGTTGCCAGCTAAGTTGAGCAGCTCGAGTTGCGGTGTACCAGTTAAGTTCCACCCCATTGAGCATCGCCATATAACTGTCCTTTTATGACCGGATAACGGCTAGGCTGTCTTGAGATCCCAAATTGGGATCTCAAGTTCCAGTTACGGCGGACGCCGTTATATGCCCCTTGTCTTCACGGAGCAGGGTGTTGCAATGCTTTCCACCGTGCTTCGAAGCAAATCGGCCGTTCATGTAAACATCGAAATCATGCGAACATTTGTAAAACTACGAGAACTAATATCTTCTAACCATGAGTTAGCACTTAAGCTAGCAGATCTCGAACAACGCTATGATCATCAGTTTAAGATTGTGTTTGATGCCATTCGCGAAATCATGCTTCCCAAAGAGCCAGAAAAAAGAGACGCCTTGGTTTTGGGCATGATTCTGGGACATAACGGCAAAGGATAACCCGGAATTAGCCTAGCGGCTAATTCCGGGTTATCCTTTTGTTAACAAGCCGAATCAGTGAATTTGAGCAGAGACAAAGCCAGTATTGGCATTACCCTCCTGATCAAATGAAAACTCTCCAAGTAAGCCCTGATAGTTCTTAACTTCATTCAACAAAAAAGCTCGAAAGTTACTCCCAACATACGATCTCTCTTGATCAAGATACGCCTGTATTAGATCAAGCGCATCAACGGTGGCCGCTGTGTGAAACATGATTAAGGGTTCACGTTTAAAGTCGGTTCGATAATGTGACAAAAACTCCTTCAACCTTGGATTTTCTTTGTTGTAAGCTGGGGCGAGGAAAAAGACTCCGTTAAACTTTCCTTTAGCTAGTGCCTTAGCATCTGGGTTGTCTGCTGCAGTAAACGTTGTGTGTATTTGACCCGCAAAGCCGCCAAGCTGCGACAATTGCGTCAGTATTAAAGCCAGAGCGCTGCCAGTTTGAGTTGGGATAAATATTGCTGATGGTTTTGTGCGCAGTAGTGCAACGACTTGCGAACGAAAATCCGTTGTCGTCGGAGTGAAAGTCGCCGAATAAACAATTTCACCGCCTTTGGCTTTGAATTCACTTTCGAAAGACTTCACAATGTCGAGTGTATATTCTGTCTCTTCCGATAAAACAGCCACTCGTTTGATCCCAGATTTTTCAAATAAATTGGCCTGCTGTATTCCGTTCAACATGTCACTGTTGCCGAGTCTGAAAATCCACTCTCCAGCTTTATCGACATTGGCGCCGCCTGTAACCGGAGAGATCATTACGGTCTTAGAGCTATTAATGAGAGACGCTCCAGCCATCGTACCGTTTGACGAAGTAGCTCCTATTAATGCATCGACATGATCGATATTGATGAGTTTTTGATAAGCTTTTTGTCCGTCGATCCCCGAAATTTTTGCGTCTTCAAAGATGAATTTGATAGAATGTCTAAGGTAGTATTTCTCGTACGTCTTAATGGTATTGACGATATTTTCGCCCAGTCCCGCCCAGTCGCCAGAAAGTAAAGTCGGCACGCCAACGGTAATTTCCTTTTGGGTAGGCTGTTCGGCGTACAAACTCGTTGAGCTGGCAATTAGAAGAGCAATAAGAAAAGTGAATCGCATAACGAAGCATTCTTTATAGGCTTGATAACGGCAAACGCTCACCCGTTTGCGCCACCATCTTACTTCCGACCCGCCACCTAATCCACTGGGGTGCAAATCAGGTGGAGCGCTTTGTTAGCGCGCGTCTGATAGCTGTATGTCCGATATGTGCATTCCTAGTATCGCTCCATGGCCGCGTAGTTTTAGATCACGGTTGCTCAGATTACATACTCTAGGTGCATCACAGATCCAAGCCGGTCGCGATGAGATTGTTGTTTTGATAAGAGCCTGTTCGCTGCATTCGTAACGCTGACCCCTGCACTCGCTTCGAATTAGTTTTGCTGGAATTTCTAAGTCATCCCCAGAAGCAAAGTCCGAGAAGCCAGCAATGAAGCCGCACGCCAACCATGTGCCCATAAGAGAGAAAAAGACGATGCAATAAACAATTTGCATGCTCGTGGATTTACCACTCATAAAACCGGTCAGATTCAATGGCGATAACGCAATGGTGGTAAGCACTGCCATGGCAAAACCGATGCAAATACAGCCGATATAGAAGTTGTCCGAGGGGAAAAAGAGCACGAAGCCATGATACCAACGGAGATGGCCGATGATACAAATCGGCCAGATACCGACAATAATAAGGTACACGAATATTTTCTTGCTAATACTCATTTATACTAAGAGATGCGCGCTAACGGCTAAGCCTGCGCTGGTGCGACGCATCCGGCACGAGGCGTTTGTTGCCTGCCAGTGTAGCAATTTCTGCTCGCTAAACTAGCCCTGGAGCGATACATTATTGTATATACAGTCGATGTACACTTGGGATGTTCAAAAAGCCTAATTCAATTTTGCGAAACATGGCGTTTCGTTTGAAGAAGCGACCTCAGTATTTGAGGATATAGAGGCACTCCAAGGAGAGGATGTTAAGCATTCGACCCAGGAGCCACGATTTTTCGTAGTTGGAAAAGCGGTAACAGGGAAGATTTTGACGGTGATTTATACCGTAAGGAGATTGAGCGATGGCAAAGAAACAATCAGGATCATCAGCGCGCGGCCCGCGTCGCGTAAAGAGCGCAACCTATATTTCGGATGACAAAATTGATTTTAGCGATATCCCTGAGCTCACTGACGAACAGCTCGCCAAAGCTCGCCGTCTCGGACGACCGCTAAGCCAGTCACCAAAAAAACTGATTGCCTTACGGCTTTCGCCCAAACTCTTAGCAGACATTCGGAAGCTAGCGACGTTACGAAGAAAACCCTATCAGACATTGATGCACAAACTGCTTGAGAAAGCAGTGAAGGTTGCTTAGGCAGGTAACGGCTGGAGATAATCCGCCGCCGACCAGAATAACTTACCGAACTTCCTCTAACGCCTCAACGTCGGCGGTCTGATTCATTGCGATGTTATATGGCCGTCCACGTTACCAATTTGCACTATAGAGCATCCAGTCTGAATCGCTTGCACGCCAAAGAAAGACTTCAAGTGAACAGTGCTTCTCTGATCGACTATCAGCGCAATTTGAGGGATCTAGTGCGTAGGCGTCGTGCGTGTCACGATTAAGGCTGACGATCCAATCGGGCCGTTTAGTATCTCGGAAGGACTCCCAGGGGAGAGCAAAATTCTCCTTCCAACGAGTAGGTGAAAAGCGTTCAAGTCGATATGCGGCAATAATCAAATTTAATGTTTCTGGGGTTTGGGGCCGGAATCTCCAAATCTCAGACCCATCGGTTGGACTGCCGCCCCATTGGAAATAATGAAGAGGAGAAACCTCATCGGGCTGCAAAGTTGAGATCGAATTAATATTCCCTTTGAAGTTTTGAAATGCTTCTAAAGCGTCGACTGCAAATTCACGATCGCGATAGTGCCAATACAAAACCCCTACGAAAATAAGGCCGCAACAAAGATAAAGTCCGATCGGAACAAGAATAAGAGAGAGAATTATTTTTCGCCAAGACTTGGTCATTCTCGACTTATCGGAGAACTAGACAACTCAATACAGCCATATAATGGCTTGGCTGTGCCGCGGCGAAGCCGTCGGCACGTGACTATTGTTGTACGCTCTTTAATGATAATCCACGCTCTTCAAGAGCCTGCTTAATTTCTCTAAGAGTAATGGGTCCGAACAACTTCAGTGCCTGTAGATCGCGCTCACATTTAGATATTAAGTCCCGTACGGTAAAAATTTTATTATCCTCCAGTCGATTTAAAATTCGAGGCGAAAGCATAAGTATTCCGATCGAATCATCAATATCGATCAAACTCGTTTTGCCGTCGGACTTGCCACGTAATTCGAGGCCAGGGGTTCTAAGAGAAGTAAGATCGTGTCCTAACTGATCAAGATTCTCTCCAGGCAAGTTTGTCTTTATTTCTAATCTTGCAGTTTTTACTTCAGCCATACCTCTTATCTTCCCTTAGCGTACAACATATTTTTATTGTCCCAGTTTCCCAAAACACTCTCATATTATGCCATCCGCGATATGAAAAGTAACATCGATCGACGCGCGCCCACCTAATTCCGAATCATTTCTACCCCTTAACCGATCGTCAATTTGGGTATTAGGATCCCGTAGATGCATCCATCCGGTGGTATTGGACGGTCGTTTCAGTCGATCGAGGGTATTTATTACCACCTCTTCATAGCGACCCCCACCGCCTAGCTTGCCCCGCTCCCCTAATGTACAACTCAATCAATCTATGACGACTCAGCTCATCCCCGTGAAAACCCGCCCCCTTCTTCCACCGAAGGACGATCTGATGGGGGTGTTGTTGGAATCACTTCCCGCGCTTAAAGAGCGGGACATCGTGGTCATTACATCCAAAGTCGTAGCGATCGCCCAAGGGCGCGCAGTATCCATCGAAAGCGTCCCTGATAAAGAGAAATTAATCGCCTCGGAAGCGCAAGCAATCGTCCCTAAAGCCTCATCTCGCTACGGAATAACGCTTTCGATAAAAGATAACACGCTGATCGCTTCATCCGGGATCGATGAAAGCAATTCTAACGGCTACTATACTCTCTGGCCAGAGCATCCCTCTGCGTGGGCTCGCGAGGCTTGCATCGCTCTGCGCGATCACTTCAAAGTTCGAGAACTCGGCGTTATCGTAACCGACAGTCACTGCACGCCGCTTCGATGGGGTGTCACCGGCATATCGATTGGATTTTACGGCTTTCGTCCGCTGTCCGACTATCGCAACAAGCCGGATATTTTTGGACGACCCCTGCACTACACTCAAGGCAATGTCGCTGACGCCGTATCAGCAGCAGCGGTCGGAATAATGGGCGAGGCCGACGAATGCACACCGGTGGTAATTGTGCGCGATTGGCCGAGGGTCGATTTCGTTGACGAGCCAACTAACGAGGGGTTTAGCATTTCACCTGAAGACGATATCTTCGCTCCTCTTTTGAAAGTTTTTCAAAAAGTCTCTGCCGCTTAAGTCCTTATTATGAGCCAGATCAGCAACGCCGTTAACACATCCGTTTCCGCCGCGACGTTTCCGCTGGCTACATTTCCGCTCCGATCCGCTGTCTTCGTTCACGGTCTCGCTGTGGTCTCGAACGACGGATTTATCGCCCGAGACAAAACAGATCTGCCTAACACTTGGGCTAGCAAAGAGGACTTTGCTTTTCTGCAATCTCAGCTTTCTAGCGGCGGTGTTTGCGTCATGGGGCACGCTACGCACAAGCTCTTTGAGAACGTTCGCGGTCGACAGAGAGTAGTATTTAGTAGATCGGAAACGGCACCCAGGTTGGCGGACTCAAAAACGTTATTTTTAAATCCAGAACTTATTTCGCTTTCAAGACTGACTCAACTTTGCGCCAATCATGCTACAAACAAGAACGATACTACTCCTCGAATTTTCGTTTTGGGAGGGACATTAATTTACGACTTCTTCCTCAGTAATATCGGATTCGATAGATTCGATCTGACCCGTGAATCAAACGTTCGCTTTGGCAGCGGCCTGCCTCTTTTTTCAGATGTCTCCCTTGAGCACCTTGCAACAACGATGACGCGCTCTGGAATGCTGTGCCAGGACTCGGTTGCTCTCAACACCTCAGGCCTTGAATTGCTCTCATTTTCCCGACCAAAACTTTCGGAGACTCAGAATGCTCGCCCCTAGCCACGTCGTATGTGGGCTCGGAGTAGTCGTTGCGATAGGGCACACAACAGGGATCGTACCGACTGCGCCGGAGCTTTTGATTTTTATCGTCGGTTCGCTTGCTCCAGATATCGATGGAGATGGAACGATAACAAGACCAGGTCATTTATTCCATCCGTTTATCGGCAGAACCTTGGGAAAGTTTGTTGATGGAGTAACGCGGGTGGTTGGTGCTATCGCCAAAGCTATCGCTGGCCATCGCGGGCTATTTCACTGGTTGATTCTTCCCGTTGTAACTTTCTTATTAGCGACACAATTCGATCTTCCAAAGCTGCAGTGGTTTGCTTTTGGGTACCTCGTCCATATTTTGTGCGATGCGCTGACCGTACGTGGAGTTCCGCTTTTGGCACCCGCTTCTTACCGTAATTGCTCTCTTGGAATTATGCGCACCGGCTCCGGAGCAGAGTTTCTATTCACTGTATTGGTTTTTGTGGCAACCACGGTGTTCGGATTTTATCTGCTGCCAGAGTCGGCCCGGAGCGCTATGCAAAACATGGTGGAGCACTATAAGGCCATAAATCGTCGCTAAATGGTTAGTATTTAACCCATTCCAAACACAGCCCGTGGGCCGGAGCAGTATTTCCAGCTAAATTTCGATTTCGAGCTTCCAAAATTTCCTTCATCGAACGCGAAGTATCTTTCCCTTCAAAGTTCGATCCCAATTCAACTAACGTTCCAACGATAATCCGCACCATGTTGCGCAAAAAACCGCTGCCGACGATAGAAATTTCGATAATCCGATATTCAGATTCAATCACAGTGATTGAATCGATTCGTTTAGTCGGAGTATATGCTCCGCAATCAGCGGCTCTGAAACTTGAGAAATCGTGACTACCCACCAAAGCCTGCGCGTCTGCGTTCATTCGCGCGATATCCAAAGGATACGAAACTCGCCATACAAATCCGCGGTCAAGCGCTTCTGGGACTGTGCGTTGTAAGATCCGATACCTATAACACTTCGATTTTACGGAGTTAAGCGCGTTAAAATCGTCCGGGACAACCGATGCTTCAAGTATAGAAACTCGCCCGCGCAGCAGACTACTTACACTTAGCTTAAGTCGATGGACGTCTATTTCTCCTTGCGCAAAAAAATTAACTACCTGTCCACGTGCATGCACCCCTGCGTCAGTCCTGCCAGCTGACTGCACATGCGAGATGCGTTGTCGCAAAGCGGTTTCAAGCGCTGCATGAAGCTCTCCTTGCACAGTGGTGCCACTGGCCTGAACCTGCCAGCCGCTAAACCGTCCGCCGTCGTATTCAATTACTAATTTAATATTCGGCATGGCAAATATCCCGTGGGATCTCCACGCGTCGCGATAAATTCCTAAGCCACAACCGCTTGAAGAATTTGTACCGCGTTCAAAGCTGCGCCTTTTCTAAGGTTATCCGCCACGATCCACATATTCAATCCATGCGGCACGGAGTCATCGCGTCTGATGCGCCCAACATGAATTTCATCTGTGCCTGTAACGCTAAGCTGCATCGGATAGTCGGTCCATTCCGGATACACAGAAAGGCCTGGTTCTTTCGTCAACGCGGCAACGGCATCGATCACCGACAACTCACGCTCGAATTCAACATTGACCGATTCTGCATGGGAATGCAGCACTGGAACTCTAACAGCGGTGGCTGTTATTCTAAGATTCGGAATGTTTAATATTTTGCGAGTCTCTTCGATAATCTTAAATTCTTCCTTCGTGTAGCCATCGTCACGAATTAGATCTATTTGCGGAATACAATTAAAAGCGATCTGATGAGCAAAAGCCTCCGGGGTAAAATCTCGCTGATTAAAAATCGACATCGTTTGCGACCAAAGTTCATCAAGCGCTTCCTTCCCTGCACCGGAAACCGATTGATAGCTGGAAACTACCACGCGCTTAAGTCCAGCAATCGTGTGCAAGGTCTGCAACACCGGTACCAGTTGAATCGTGGAACAATTCGGATTCGCCAAAATTCGACTTTGTCCAATCGCTGCTCGATTCACCTCAGGAACTATCAGTGGCACTTTTGGATCCATCCGAAAATGACTCGAATTATCGATCACCAACGCACCCGCCTCCACAGCGACCGGCACGTACTGCGCCGACAGCGCAGCGCTCGTTGCGAACAAAGCGTAATGAACACCGGTGAACGATGTCGAAATAAGCTCTTGAACAACTGATTCATCGCCACGAAATTTATAGACCTCACCAGCGGAATCCTTCGACGCTAGCAAACGCAACTCCGTACATGGAATCGCACTACTCTCTAGACACGCCATCATCTCCTGCCCCACCAGTCCTGTGGCACCAACAATAGCTATAACTGAATCAGTTTTACTCATAGCGGATGAGAATAGCGCAAAATTGGCCCAGCGCCAAAACGCCCGCGTAATCTCCGTTAAGCGATGAGTTCTTAAGGGGCTGAACTTGAGCGATTCCCTCAAATCCTGATTAAATTCCACCATGAGAACACAAAGGAATTGGCTCTCCTTCGTGTTTCGTGGTGGACAAAAAAGTTTTACTAGTCATTAGAACGACGAAGTAAATCGAGGCTGTTCCACCAAGTACCTGGTATTACCGAATTTTTGTCACAGTTTCGTGGGGATTCGTCAGAGACTGGGCTACGGCTCAACGTCGCGCTCACTTCGCAACGCACGCTCTAGCTGCTGAGTAAGCTGCGCTCGATCGAATGGCTTTGCCACAACCCCTTTCGCCCCCGCTGCCATAGCGCGTTTGACGTTTTCGGGGTTGGGTTCAGATGTAATCAGAAATTTAACGGTACTATCCGGGATCTTGCCGTTGAGTTTTTCCAGAAGCTCTACCCCGTTGCCACCTGTTGGAAATCGATAATCAACGAAAAGCAACGAAAATCGGGAAGGGTTCCCCAGAATGAGAGTTTCCGCCTCCGTCAGGCTGCTGCAGTACACCACATCATTCATCCCCAATCCCGCCTCGAGGATCTTGCGCAGAACAGAAGCGTAGGACGCGCTATCATCCACGATCAGGGTGGTTTGTTTAGTAATCTCGCTCACAGTGGGTAGGTCGGCAGTTTTGAGAGATTCCTTTAGGGCTGAAAAAGCGCAAATTAAGCGACTTTTCCGTTAGAACCACCCTTAGTCGACATCTCTGCCAGCGCCCTAATTACCTCAGCGTTAAAAGAGCGTTGCTGATGCAGCGTATCTTTAAGTAGAAACTGAAGAACTTTAAACAAAAGCGTCTTAGCCATCACTATAATAGGCCCTAGGAATCTGCGGTGAGAGGTAACGCCTCGCGAAAGAATTCGTACGTCCCAAAGCTGGCAAAGTCGCCTAAGTCGCTCTACCGCATCGTCCTCTAGTTCGAGTCCGTCCGGCACAGCCCGAAAACTCGCCCGTTCAACGTTGCGAATCGTGGCAGGCGAGAGATCTCCGCTCGCGACTCGAGCAGCCAGCCGCGATGCCAACTGATGATCAAGATGTTCATCCCGCTTTCCGCATATCTCTATTCCGAGCCGTTCGCTGTTCATCGTGAGAATATCACTTCTTTAGAAACTTATGTCGATGGAGCTCGAGATACCGAAGGCGAAAGAATGAGTCCCTCTCTGTGATATAGCCGCTTTCAAGCCCTGCGATCGCTGAAAACAACATAGAAATCCCATTTATGAGACTATACCCGGGCCAGTATAGCGATGAGCCGGGTGCAAAAATAACCTCGCCGCGTTTAACTGCCGGGAACTTGTCCCAAGCCGAATTGGCTTCGAGTTTGCCTAGCAGCGCGGCGCTCTGAGAGAGGGAGAAGCCACGCGGCGCAACCACAATCACATCCGGTCGAAACGCTTCAAGCTCGGCCCATGATATGCCGCGATCCTCCTGCCCAGGATTAGTTTCAAAAGGAATCGCAGAACCGAGTGAAATTAAATCAGGAATCCAAAATCCAGCGCTAGTTAACGGATCGATCGAAGACAAAACGATCACGCGCTTGTTCTTCATTCTTTCGTAGAAATTCTGTGCCCAATCGAGAGCTTGCGCCTTTAGGCGCTGGGCCCGATCACGGCCGAGGCTCGGCACTCCCAGTCCACGTCCGAGATCCGCTATCATCTCTTGCACCTGTTCGAACCGACGGGGATCGAAAGCTAACAATTTTAGTCCGTCGTTCTGACACGCCCCGCGAAGCTGAGCTCTAAGATCGTTGATATGGATCACGACCTGGTTGGTGACCAAAGACGTAGGCGTACCTAAATCTACCTCCGGCGGGGTTACAGTGCAGACAATTGATGGCAAAAGCTCTGCCAGCTGCTGAATATCAACTTGATCGTCGCAGAGAAGCTGGGCCAACGTAGCACGCCGATCAGCCTCAAACTCAGAGCACACTACGGGAAGTTTGCGCTCAGCATCCCCCATGCCGACCCCCGCCAGGCTTGGCGTCAATCCAAACAGCTCTATCAGCTCACTTAACGCTGGATTTAAGGATACGATGCGAGGTTCTCGATTGCCGGTCACAAGAATCATTCTATACTAGCGCCCATGGTCAAGCATCTAGTCCTAAATACATTCGTCTCCAAGTTTGTCGTACCAACGCTGGCGGTCATGGCCATCGTGCTGAGCTCAGTTTCATGCGCCCCGCGCGTCGAACTGGCTCCATACTCGAATTTAATCGATCAGGGCTTACTTCCTGTCAGCACCACGAATCCTTACCTCGGAGCGAATCTGTTTTTAGCCGGTGAGGCGCAGCGTAGTGGATATTTACTTAATTTCTTGAAAGGTCGCGGTGGACCGGTGGCGATCGAGCTTGAAAACGATCACATTGGTAATACCGGACTGATTATGTACTACCCAAAAGATCGCGAGGTTTATCGCGCAGAGTTACAGCCGATTCAGCGCGGCAACGTTGTGATGGCTGAATGGTTGGTGCGCGGACCTTACGCGATCGAGCGCCGTGATTACCGCGAACTAAATAGGCTGGATGGCTCGCTTGTAGGTGAGCCTGTTTTTATGATTCGTGGGCAGCCTACTAAATTTAGCCAGCAAACTTCAGTAGCGGTAGATCGTGGTAACACACGAACCGAACTTAATGCATCTGAGGCTCCAATCGTGCCTATCGTGCCCACACCAAAACCTAAGAAGCGGGCCGTAGTTACCAAGCCAAAGAACGATGTAGCGACTACTCCCTCTCCAACACCGGAACCGCTAAATCGTCCATTGAACTCAGACCAACGAGCGCTTCGTTTGGCGCAAGGCCTGGTGGAGTTAAACGATAGCGGAGACGCACTACACATAGTGGTCTCTGATACGCAGACCCTCGCTAAATTGGCGGAGTGGTACACCGGAGATCCGAAAAATGCGGAAGCGATAGCACGGGCCTCAGGAATCGAACCCGGCAAAGAGCCGTTGCTTGCTTCACGAGTGGTTATCCCTAAAGACCTAGTGAAAAACGACAAGCGGATGATTGATTAAGATGTGATCCCGGCCGTTGAAGCTAGGAAAAGTATAGAATAAATCGGACCGCGGACCGGAAGAAAGCGGACCAGAAGAAAGCGGTCCGGAAGAAACGGAAGAGGGTGGCGAGCTATCTGTGTGAATCCTCGTGAGAGAGTTCGCAAAACGCCCTTACCACCCCTCATCCGCAGTCGCAAACCGGGAGCGAGAAGGAGAGAGACGCGTCGCGATTCGCAACCGCTGGACTAGACTAGACGTCACCCTAATTCCGAAAAGACCTGGTCTTTACGAACTGGTCTCTTTGAATCTTGGGGTGAGTGTTTTGCTCCAGCTCGAAAACCTCGAAATCCGTCACTAATTTGAAATCTTTCACATTTCTGTCAAAACTCAAAAAAGCGCTGCCGCGAGCTTAGAGCCCGCGGCAGCGCAAACAGGAGAGATCAAACAAGCGACCCAGCATCCCTGCCGGGTCGCTCAGGATAGAGAGAGCAATTGGACTAACCAACGGAATGTAAAAACCGAAACAACCGTGCTGATAGCTCGCCGCTTAATCAACGATATTAGCGTCAATTAAGTGGCTACTCAGCACCCTTCTACCCGGACCAATCAGTCCAGGCACCCTAGTCGTTGAAGCATACTTTTGGACAGTTAAAAACACTGTCTTCAGAATAGTGATTCCTGTTTCTACGATTGGAAATTGACAAATCGACCGCATTCGATTGGAGGCTTTGAAGGCCTGGTATTCTGAGCTACAAATTAGGTGTGGCTACTCTTATTAAAACCAAAAGCGGCGAACCAGTTCCGACCTGCTCCCTCAAGCAATTACAGGATTTGCAGGCCTGGCAGCATGAGCACATCACAGTTTCTGAATCCCGCATCGTAGAGGCCGCCTCATTTAGCTTCGCCATGGTGATACGTTACGCACTCGGACTAACCGCGGCGGGAGGTACGATCGGAGCACTTGTGCGCGACTCGCGCGCTGGTCACGTTGTCGTTGCAACGTTGCGACATTTACTAAACGCGGGGGCCGCCGGTGTGCAGATAGTAGTGATCAACGAACCAGGCACCGATAGGCCCGACGGGATTGGACAATCTAAGGAAATGGCGGAACAGCTGTTGATGGCTGGAAAATTAGGAGCCAACATTTTTGACTATGAACCTAGCGGAAACAACGAAGATTTCGAGCAACTCTTAAAAGGATGCCATAACCTGTTGGTCGGGACCTTTTCGCCGGAGAGACTGGCGTCTGACGCCACAATTCTGCCGTTAATTGAGGTCTTAAATGAGTTTCCTACTCCTGGACATTGCATCGATATGCCGTTTGGAGTCGATCCGGACACCGGACTCGCTGGACCAGGGGCCATGTTCGCATCCTCTACTCTATCGCTCGGCATCCCGTTATCCGGCTGCTTAGTTGGCAGCGATCATTTGGGTCGCCACTACGCAGCAGATTGTGGCTTTGCGCTTGAACAGTACAGAGAGCTTGGATATACGGGTCCCTCTCTGTTTGCCGATCAACCGGTGGTTCAACTAGTGCATGAGTAGTTGTTACCAGCTCCAGTTCCACGCTAGTTTACAAGCATGAATTTGCCTAAAAAGATCTCGGTCTCTAAAGTTATTTCAGCGCGCTACAAGTCAGACCGTCCTGCGGATTGGGATGAGAGGATTGCAGGTTTAGACGTGATAGGCACACAGGATGGAGAGACGATTACGCTAGTAAGCTCCGGTCAACAATCGAGCCCAAAAGTTGGGTGGAGTTTAATGCTTACGGGCGAAAAACCCGGCGTTGGATTTGAATGGACATTGTACGGGCTGCCCAAAGCAAAATGAATCGGGACGATTTTCATCTTCCCGATTCATTTCGATTTTGATTGCTAAATCGCTTTTACTAAGTCGGCGAAACAGTATCTGTGACCTGCATGCCGAAGAACGGTGATGGGCCACGCTTTACGTCCCTCATCATCTCAGCAGCTTCCTTGGTCTCAACGATCGCCCACGATATATTCGGTTCACCCTTAGGACCAGGATCACCGATTGAAGTCGGCACAAGATACATATCCCCGGCAACGGTGTCGTGTTTCGAGATCACCTTAATTACATTCACAGGGAGTTTCTTAGTATCAGCCGTGCGCTTAGCGGTGCGCTTAAGATCGTCGAGTGGTCTTCCGATCACCCACTGATTTCGGCTTGGGCTCGGAGCTCCGAAGATCTCTTTGCCGTTCTCGATATCCCTCTCTAAGTCTAATAGCCAGTCAATTGACATGATTTAGTTTCCCTATTTTTGAAAGCACAATAAAGTCCGCCCTAGGTATCATCGATCTATTTACGCCTTGGCTTGAGGATTATCGATCCTTTCTTTCAATTCTTTCCCTACCTTGAAAAATGGTAGCTTTTTAGGCGGGACCTCAATTCGTTCGCCGGTCTTTGGGTTACGTCCTTGATAAGACTTGTATTGTTTCACTACGAAGCTGCCGAATCCACGAACCTCAATTCGGCCTCCGCCGACCATGGCGTCGCGCATTCGGCGGAAAATCAAATTAACGACATCCTCCGCTTGAAGAATGTTAATTCCAGACTTCGCAGCAAGTCGCTCAATTAGCTCTGATTTATTCATATTCTTAATCCGTCAAAAACGGCGCCTTTCAATCAAGCGCCAATTTAAATCCGGTATGGCCCCAAAATTCGTTAACACTCTACTACTGAGTTCTAGAACTTCGCGACCACTAACCCCCTTGAAACACAAATCTTCCTACTACTTAGAGATGTCACACGGATGCAGTTATGTGCAATTAAATTCTTGATTTAACTCTGTATTTTAAAAAACGTTGTTTCAAAATGACTCTCGCCCAAGGGCTCTAAATTCACTCTTGGAGCGCTTCCGATATCCTCTCCATAACCTGGTGTGGGGATATGAGACGAAGACATAACTTTCCAAGCCCTGGACACACGCGTCGATAACAAGGGGCGCAGCCTAGCTCGGCTGTGAGGGCTAGGTGAGTGTTGCCAGCTGGTGCCGTTATGCTCGGGTCTGTGGGTCCAAAAATTCCAACAAACGGTACCGACAAGGCAGCACAAATATGGCCTGGCCCGGAGTCAGGGCCTACTACGACTCTGCATCGACGCAGTATTGAGACTAGCCCTGCAAGAGATACCGCTCCCGCAGTAGATACGATTCGGGAGGGATTCAGCGCCACCAAACGATTAGCCAGCTCAACCGATTTTCCATCGCCGACTAGGATCACCGTATCATTGCGTTCATTCAAAATCGCCCGACACAATGCTTCGTTGCCCATCCAATCTTTGCTGCGCCAAGATGAGGCGAGCACTAAGCCAATGCATTTTGTATTTTGAGCAGGGAGAGCACTCGCGTCAGCATGCTGATTCTCGGAAAGGATAGCCTCTGAACTTCTCGACTCATCAAGGCACCAGGTAGGCTTGTGCGGAATTGGTACTTCGAGCAACGGCAAAAACGATAAATAAGCATCAAGCTTAGAGCGGCGGTTATTCTCCGGAGAGATGTTCCACGGAGGAATCTGCTCGTTGTTAAACAAATGATTAAACTCTTTGGTGTTTTTTCGGTGAAATCCGATGCGTCTCTTAGCACCGCTTAGTAAAGAGAATAATCCGCTTTTCGCGTGGCGCTGAAGATCCAAAACCACATCGAAGTTTTGGCTACGTAGTTCACGAACCGTTCTGCAAAACTCTCCCACGCCACCATTTCGCTGGAAGACAAAGACCCGATCGACATCCGGACACATGCGCACAATTGCCGCGCTTTTCGGCTCAACCACCCACGAGACATCGAAGTTCCCGTGTGATTTTAGTGCGTTTGCCACCGCCAACCCACGGGTTACGTCGCCTATGGAACCAAGCAGAACAATTAAAATTCGACTATTCACGACGCTTCCCGCCCACGTTTCGCTACGTTGCCAACGTCGTCATCAGAATCGAAAAACATGCGCAATCCCGGACAAACACTCTCCGAAAGACTTTCAGGTAACCGGTGCTTTATTATGGCCCGCCTCCAACGAGTTAGGTACCGATCACGCAAATCATTCTTAGATCCGGGAAAATAAGAGGCTTTGTCGAAGTCGATGATTCGAATTTCGTTTGAGGCGTTCACCAAAACGTTTCCTGGATGAAGGTCTCGATGAAAAATCTTAGCGTGAATCAAACGATGAATCTGAGCCACGACCTTATCACTAATATCTCGCGCAGCCGCCTCATCAGTCATGGATTTACTAGCCATCGTCACGCTATGCGAAAACTCCTCGATTGCAAGCCATCCCTTATATAGTCCGCAACCTGAATATATCGCTGATATCGGGGTCGGTACCGAAACCCCTGATGCAGCCGCTCGCTCAAGCATGCCAAACTCATGCAACACGCGATGGGGTTTAAACCCAAAATAAAGATCCGGAACCACAAATCGCAACATTCCGCCTCTTCGATACTGTTTTATAAAGACCCCGCCACATTGTTGGGTGGGTACGATCACAGATACACCGCGCCCCTCAAGTGGTGCTGCTTTCTCTACGGGCGTCATGCGAATGCTGTCCGCAAACTGCTGAAGAGTTTCCGGAAATAATGGAGTGCGACTTAGAAAAACTAAACGCCCGTGCTGTTGTCTTAACAACGGAGCAAATTGATATCGACTACTTTGATTCGGCATAAAATAATCTAAATTTACCTGAGTGCCCCACAAGTAGGCGTTATCGTCATCACCGAATCAAGTGCATGAATCACCATATCCGGGGTTACTAAACGAGAACATGCCCAGGTTCCAGTTGGACAATATTGGTGTCCGTGTCGCCCACAAGGCTTGCACGACAACTCTGTTTCCTGAACGATCTTCGCTAGTGGATTAATCCATGGACCGAACCCAAAATCCGGCACCGTAGAACAAAAAATAGCGACCGTAGGTTTGCCGAAGGCTGACGCGAGGTGCAGCAGAAGACTATCGTGACACACCACCGCTGCACATTGATTTACTAATGATATCGACTCGTCAAGTCCACATGCAAGGTTGATTGCCTGTGGAACCTCTTCAGCTACGATCTCTGCGCGGGCTTGATCTGCTTGACCTCCAAGCAACACTGGGGTTAACCCACGATCCACGATCATTTTCGCAACAGCGACGAATCCTCCGAGCGTCCATCTCTTAGTAGCCCATGCACTTCCAACTCCGATAACAACGGAGCGCGACGGATCGAATTCACGGCCATCGGGGCTAATAAAACGATCCTTCGCTGCAGGAATTACCCGTAGCGCTCGATGCTGAGAGTCTCCAAGTAAGGCCAGATTTCGCAACACTTCATGCTTGACCGTTGAATTTCTGGAGCGCGTTTCAGAATAAAGAAACGAGAGTCTGCTCTCAGTAAAACCGATCCTTTCAGGAATTCCGGAAAGTGAAAGTAACAGCGCCGTTCGCCAAGATCGTTGCACTCCGTAAACCCGATCAAATTTATAAGTAGAAATCTCCTTTGCCTTGCTAAAAAGCGCTCTTAGGGAGCGCTCCGATCGATTTTTGTCGAATGTAATTACGTGTTCGATCCATGGATCGTTACGAAGGATGGGAGCAGCTTCCGGTGTCGTAACCCATGAAAAACTGCATTCTGGATAACTTTCCTTCAGACTGACCATCAACGGCGTAGTTAGAACCACATCGCCCAAAAAGCTGGTTTGAACTATCAAGATCCTCACAGCGAAATCCTCAAAGCCGTGCGACCGCTCCGATCTTGAGCTGTGCCCTTAACCACTCACATTCCCGACGCAGCCCCTCTTCAATATCAATTTTTGGAGCAAAATTAAGTTCTTTCTTAGCGTTGGTTGCGTCCGCCCCGGTATGTGCAGCGTCGCCGGCAGCGCGCTCCGATCGCACTACTTTTAACGGGCCTAAATTCCGCTCAAGAATGGTCAGCGCTTGATTGACAGTTACATGCGAACCGCCCCCGATGTTAAACACGGATCCGGCCGCACCCTTCTCACTCGCCGCTAAGTTGGCATCCACGATATCATCGATAAAAGTAAAATCTCGGCTCTGTTCACCAGTTCCGTAAAGAGAGAGCTCGCGGCCCTCAAGTCCGGCTAAAATAAATTTATAAAAAGCCATGTCCGGTCGCTGCCCCGGCCCGTAGACGGTGAAATATCGCAGTGAAGTAGTCGGAACGCCGTATTCCTTAGCGTACAGAACACACAGATGTTCCGCGGCGAGTTTCGTAACACCGTACGGACTCACCGGTTGTGGGCGGTCTAACTCGGAGGTTGGCAACTTTTCAGCATTTCCGTAGACCGAACTACTTGATGCATAAACGAATTTTTTAATCGGGATTTTTTTAACCCGAATAGTTTCTAACATCCGCTGGGTCGCCAGCACATTAGATTCTACGTAGGTGCTAAAATATTCCCCCCAACTTTTTCTCACACCGGCTTGGGCGGCCTGATGAAACACCACATCAACACCATTAAAAAGCTGGCTCAGGTCCCCATGAGCAAGATTCTGTTCAACGAATGAGAACCGATCAGATTTCAGCGTTTCAAGATTCTGATTCTTCAACGCTCGGGGATAATAGTCTAGAAAACAATCGACCCCTACAACTTCCGATCCACTGGCGAGCAGCCTTCGAGCCAAAGCGGATCCGACAAAGCCAGCAACTCCAGTAACCAATGCACGCATAAACTACCTATTAGATACGCGCCTATTACAATCGTGCGGCACGATGACTAGATTCGAACTCCAATTGCTCCTGGCTTAAAACCCAGAGTTTGCCAGACCCTAAAACTACCAGACCCTAAAACTAATAGCGGAGTTTACCTAACTATTCTGGGAAAACCACCATATCCCCAGCAAGAAAACGGATGCAAACAGCATAAACGCCATGACTAGCACGAGCTTCACCTCAAGCGGTGATAATCCAAGCGAGTTGCCTGCCGGTTCCTGGAGTCCACCAAAACGTTGACCCGGATGTACATCGCCGGTCGCTAGGTGTTTTTCCTCACCGTACGATGAAGCTCGCATACTCTCACTATTGAATACGGCTGTCGTGGCTTCAGGATTTATGTGCGGCTCCATTGAGCCAGTTCCAATGACTGCAGTTTTAGCAACATCGGAAGCTTCCCGCCCCGTCGACATGGCTGTCCCAAAAACACCTCCAGCACGCAGCGCTGCTCCGGCTGCTAGTCGTGGCGGAATATTGATCACTACCCGAATCGATTCCACAGCAACGACATCATTGTCCCCGATTGGAACTTTTGACGCAGCGGGCACTATTCCGTTGAGGGTCGTATTCCCAGCAACGACTTCGAGCGTTAATCCTCCGTCTTCTTTTAAAATTCGTGCCATTAGCTCGGAAGAACAAGCCTCGACATCGGACTGAGTTCCGCCAAGAGTCATTACCACTCCTGCTGCTGGAATTGGAAACTCTTCGACTGCAATTAGTGAACCGGCGGTAGGCGGATTAGATGCGCCTTCGGATGAATCGTCAGCACCGAAGCGAATCACCAATAGCGAAGGAACCTCAGACTTAACACCGCCCCCGACACCAACCTTGAGAGCTGCTGCAGCAAGCTGCAAAGTATCGCCTGACCTGATTACTACGGGCCGATTTACGTCGACTTTCTTCCCGTTCACCCAAGAACCGTTGGTACTTCCAAGATCACAGAAAACGTATTGCGACCTGACTCGCAAAAACTCTCCGTGCGTTCGCGACACTCCGGCTACATCAACGGTGATACCCTCGGGACACTCCTTTCCGATAACGACCCTCTCGCCCTCAAGAATACCTAGCTGCCGAGAGTTGTTATTCGATTCAAGAGAAATAATAGTGAGTTGCTGGGTCATATAATAAATTCACAGGCAAACATGTCCACGGGCGCTGCTCTAGCTTGCTCGCTTCAACTGCTGGATCCGCACAAACACGTTCGAACAGCTCCACGGTAGCAATACCGTGTCTGCAATCAGCCGACAACCGGCCGAATATACTGACGGGAACAGCAAATTCGAGGCTATCCCTGAGACAGCCTCAAAAATTATGATTATATTTCACCACAAGAACACGAAGTTCAACCAATTCCTTTGTGTTCTTGTGGTGGAATTTAGTCAGGATTCGTATGGAACACTCAGGGGCTATCCTATCTGCAAGATCGAGATGTCCGCATAAGTACAATTACTCGTCTCGAACGCAAGCCGACATTTGATCGGTCCGCTATGCCGAGAGTTTATTTATAATCACGGCAATGGCGCGATAGAGATCCTCAGGGATTTCAGAATCTAATGCGATTTCGGAAAGCGCTGTGGCAGCTCCGTTATCTTCAACTACTGGAATACCGAGCTGCTGAGCTGTTTTAATGAGCCAGGCTGTCTCGCCCTTAGTTCCCTTAATGACTATTTTCGGCGCAGCATTCACCGCCCGCGAAGCTCCGTATTCGAGGGCCACGGCCAGGTCAAACCCGACCGGATCAAATACAGCCGGATCAAACACAGCCAGATCAAAACCGTCGAGAGTGCTATTTGCCGCCATACATTTGTCCCTTGGTCCCCCGCTTCGGCACCACTTCGCCCCGGTTTGCCTTAGGCGGATTAGCCTCGATGGGTTTTTCCTTACTCGGATGGATCGATTTTGTCTTGGAAGATTGATTGGAGCCGGTCGTGATTTGCTCCACCATGAGTGGATCGCTAACGACCTTTCGCTCGTTTAGAGTCAGTGCCGGCAAGAGCACCACGAACGTTGCGCCTCGTCCCACACTCGTTCGAACGTCTAAATAACCATCGTGCTCACGAACTATTGCATAGGCAGACGAAAGGCCAAGACCGGCGCCGCTTAGACTCAGACCGGACCGCGGGTCTACCCCCTTAGTGCTATAGAACGGCTCGAAGCATCTCTCCGCGAGATCCTGAGACATCCCTACTCCATTGTCGGAGACGGAAATCCGCACATACCTTCCGGCGGGACTTCCCTGTCGCAACTCACCACTCTTAACTGTTACTGCTTCAGCGGTTACACGTACCACACCATCGTTGCGCTTCCCGATCGCGTCTCGGGCATTTACTAGAAGATTCATTATCACTTGTTGAATCAGACCCTCGTCGGCATAGACACTCGGAAGTTGCTTCGCAATTTCAGCGTCCAGTCGGATGCGCGACCCTAAGGCTGAAATCCAAAGCTCTTTTGACTCATCGAGAAAGTTACCGATGTCGAGCGTTTTACGAACAGAGCCTTGAATCTGCGCTAATCCGGAAAGTTGCTTGATCAGCTGACCTCCACGATTGGCAGATTGTAAAATCTGCTCAGCGGAGGCGCGCAGCGTTGACTCGGGCGCGAGTTGGGAATGCAAAAGAGACGCGTGCCCTAAGATCCCTTGAAGGATATTGTTGAAATTATGCGCGACGCCGGCTGCTAGATGCCCGGTAACACGCATCTTATCCGCCTCTCCCATTTTACTCTCTAGTCTACGAGCGAAAACAACTGCGCCCACCTCAGCGGCTAGTGCCTGCAACAGACCCACTCGATTTTCTACCATTCGCGTCGGAATCGTTGGTTCAAGGACCATTAACCCGATCACCTGATTTAGAGTGACTAACGGGATTGCAACGTAACTTTCCCCTCCAAGTTCGTTAAGCAGCGGAAGAGATGACGCAAGTTGCTTGGATAATTCGTCACCATTTTTTAACGACAACAAAGAAATCTGACGACGCCTAAGCCACGA
Organism: Bdellovibrionota bacterium; assembly: GCA_041739515.1. Taxonomy (GTDB): domain Bacteria; phylum Bdellovibrionota_C; class UBA2361; order UBA2361; family UBA2361; genus JBGSNS01. The sequence goes on along the minus strand of JBGSNS010000110.1, from coordinate 3,077 downwards.
CGCCAGCGGATCGGCGTGGCGTTCAGTCAACATTACACGAGAATCAATCAAACCTCGTGTAAGCTTCGGGCCAATCCCGGATTGCCCAACTAGCGAGTCGCCAGACGGAGTTACAAGTGCAAACCACGCATTACTACTCGGAATAACTGTCGTTGCGACCTTGAGCGCGTGCGCACCGATCTCCGATACCGTCACAAGACGTGCAAGCTCATGAGTCAACGCGTAGAGCACTTGATATTGCTCGGTGTTGTGCCTCTGCCCTTCGAGCTCACGGGAGCGTTGCAGCGCGCTACTAATTAGCGTGCCAGCCGCATCGAGCATTTGCTGCTCTTGAGTCGTCCATCGGCCAGCAACTTTGGAAAATAGCGCTAGTGCTCCTATAGAGTTTCCTGATTCATCACGCAGCGGCGCTAATACGGCGCTTAGTAAACCAGCCTCTGCCATTACGCCGATAGCTGCAACGCGCGAATCCTCCGGAATGCTTTTTACTATTACGCTGCGATTCTCATCTAGTACCAAGCGAATAAGCGAGCGGCCCTGCAGCGCATCTTCCAAGTCATGCATTTGAGCTTCGGCGAATCCGGAAAGCGCGATCAATTCAATACGTCCGGTATCAGCGTTCGTTACGGCAGCGAAGGCGGCATCTGCACCGGTTGATTTAGCTAGTGCGGCCACACCATGAGAACATACTAGCTCCGGCGCATGCAAAGATTGCACTGACTGACTGACTTGAAATAGGGCTGACAGCCGCTCGCGCTCGCGACGTAACTCCTCATCAGCAGCGTGTTTATCGGTTATATCAACACCGTAAAGCTCCCAACCAGCAAGCGCACCGTCCTCACCGCGCAATGCGACACCACGAACAAGCACCCAACGAGACGTACCAGTACGCTGATCGATCAACCGGACCTCTTCGCGCAGCTCTTCGGCTAAGCTTAATTTACGAAGTTTGTCCCGTAACGACCGAAGATCCGCTTCATTGAATAGTTTTTTCCAAATCAATGGATTGTGCGTTAGTTCTTCGCGCGGCACACCGAGAAGCACCTCTGTGTTACCGATCAATTCATTGACGACAAAATTTGCATCCGTTCGCATTACTATCAGCTGACCTACATCGATAAGTCGTTCAAAGTCCCTGCGAATCGATGGTTGATGAGAGACGACTCGTAAGAAGCGATTGCTCTCGAGCGACACCATTGTAGCCAGTGATTGAGCCTCGGTGATCGACTGATTCATGTGATACGGGCGCGCCCAGCTTGCAACTAGGTAACCAGCGACTTTGCCGCGCAGATAAAGCGGAACGACGAGCAAGGAGGCAATTCCATTCGCTTTTAGCCACGCGGGAACAACGTTAGCGGTGCGGCGATCCTCGTCTGCAGCCCCAGCACGAGATGTGCTTGCATGAAAAATCCCAGCACCCTTGATCTCCGCTCCATCAAGAAATACACCTCGCGGCGTAAAGGTAAGCGGGGCCGAGGCGATCGTCGCCGCACTCCCAGCACCGGCAGGCTGCGAAGAAGTCGGAGCACTTGTATATCTGCGAACGCTTGCTTCACCCTGGGCAATGACCAACTCTACACGCTGCGCTCGAACGCGAGCCTGAAACGCACGAATCGCGACGTCGAGCAATTCCGGCAGACTGGCCGTTTCGCTCAAATCTCTACGCAGTCGCTCTGTCCAAGAGACCTTCATCGAGAACTCCTCTGCGCGCTGGCGTTGTTTGCACGCCTGCCTACTACTAAGACCTTTGCACGTCGCAACCTCGCAACCATTTCGCCCCGTGATAGTGATTCGCGCATCGAACGTTGCATCGCCTTCATCAGCGGATCTCCATCGTTGTCTCGTGATTCACGCCGAATCTCCTCCTCCGTCATGCGTTGATCCGCAAAAAATTTCCGACGCTTAAAAAAAGCATCGAACGCACCGAGCGCGATAAGCAAAGTCAGAGCCCACGTTACGATTGGGCTGACAATATTCATTGAATCGCCACGCACAAAACAGAGGGCGATCACGGAACCGAAAACCAAGATTGCAACCAGGAACCGAACACAAACTTGCCAGCCATCCTTGAGCGTGCCGAATACCCTTGCGAGTCCGGCGATGGGATCGATTCGCGATAAAGCTGGACTGACCGGTTTCGTACTCAACACAAAGCCACCCAACGCACAAAACAAAAGCGATGATGAAACTGCTACTATAAGAAGCACCGCAAACACTAAGCCGACGCCGGCCCAGACCCCCAATCCCAACGATTCTGAGACGGAAGTCCCCGGCAAGCTCCCCAACTGTAACAATTTATCGAGCGCATCCAAAACCATTGTTTTAAATTTAGAAGCGATGCAATAAAAGATAATAATTCCAAGCCCTTGGATAAGGAGCGGTGCTCGCCACACCTCACCGTTTCGTCGTGCAAGCGCGATTTTACGGGGTGTCGGCGGATGAATCTTATCAGCCATAAAATCGACCCAAGAGCTCGATTGGTCGCAACCACTCTAGCAGTTGAATCATAAAAACGGTGCACACTGCGAGCTTTAACATCACCGCTTCGGTAGAAAGTGAGATATTCGAAGATACTTTCGCCACAACTCCAACCACCAATTCACAAAGTATAAACGCGATCATGATTGGCAAGACCAATTTTAGTCCGTCTGCAAACAACATTCCTACTCGGTAGAATCCCTCGCGGCCACTGTCGGTCAGGTTACTGTTGGCCAGGTTAACATTTTGAAAATTTCCGGACTGCCCTGCTCGCGCAAGAGCGGAAAGCAGCACCGTCATTCCTCCGGATGCCAAAAAAAACACCCACACAGCATAGCGAGCTAAGACGCTAAGATGTGAGGAGCTGATTGACTGCAACGGATCTAAAACTTCCGCTATCAGAACTCCACGACCAACATCTAAAACCTCACCTAAACTTGCGGCGATATCGGATGCCAGTAGTAGAGGTATACTCACTAGTGCTCCTGCAACTAGAAACCATGCAGCACCACTTAGACTCCAGTCCACTCCGATAACGGGAACAGCGAATGCAAATCCGCCCATCAGCGCCAGCCGCTGCACCATTCCTACGAGATCCC
>JBGSNS010000104.1:0-3885 GCA_041739515.1 Bdellovibrionota bacterium | reverse complement strand
GTCGATTCAAATCCCCGACTACGTTGCTAATAAAATCATCCGGACACACCACTTCAAGTTGCATGATAGGTTCGAGGATCTGGATGCCAGCTTTACGACAAGCATCCTTCACAGCCATCGAACCAGCGATCTTGAAAGCATTTTCGTTCGAGTCAACTTCATGGTAGCTGCCGTAGAATAGCGTAACCTTGATATCGATCAGCGGATATCCTGCGGCCACTCCACCCTTCAGAGCCTCTTCAACGCCCTGAGCAACAGGCTTAATGAATTCCTTCGGAATCACACCACCCTTCACTTCATCCACGAACTCGAAACCGAATCCCGCTGGCATCGGCTCGACGCGCAACTGCACATGTCCGTATTGTCCGCGACCACCAGTTTGCTTGATGTACTTGCCTTCCATCTCACAGCTAGAAAGAATCGTCTCACGGAACGCTACCTGTGGCTTACCAACAGTCGTATCAACCTTCGACTCACGGAGCATACGCTCCTTGATAACGTCGAGGTGCAGCTCTCCCATCCCGGAAATAATTGTTTGTCCAGATTCCTGGTCAACCGATACTCGCAACGAAGGATCTTCTTTCGCCAACTTCATCAGCGCCAAACCCATTTTCTGCTCATCAGCCTTAGTCTTCGGCTCAATCGCTACGCTAATAACCGGATCTGGAGCGAAAATGCTCTCAAGAAGCACCGGATTATTCTCATCACACAACGTGTCGCCAGTAATCGCTTCACGAAGACCTACAACAGCACCGATGTCGCCCGCCTTAATCTCTTTGACCTCTTCACGCTTATCAGCATGAATTCGAAGCAACCGACCGATACGCTCTTTTGTGCTACGCGTAGTGTTGAGTACCGAAGTACCGGACACCATAGTTCCTGAGTAAACGCGCACGTAAGTAAGAACACCTACATACGGGTCCGTGATAATCTTAAAAGCGATCCCGGAGAACGGCTCATCAGGATCAGCCTTACGTTCAATCGTAGGCTCCGCATCCTTCTCTTTCTTCACGTCCGGGTCGAAACCTTTTACAGATGGAACATCGAGCGGTGATGGCAAGTAGTCAACAACTGCGTCCAGCAACGCCTGTACACCTTTGTTCTTGAAAGCGCTTCCGCACAAAGCTGGAAAGAACTTCATCGCAATGGTTCCTGTACGAATCGCCGCCTTCAACTCAGCTTCTTCGAGTGCGATTCCACCGAGGTATTTCTCCATCAGCTTTTCATCAACATCCGCGACCGCCTCAAGCAATTTCTCGCGCGCAGCATTGGCTTCATCCAAAAGCTCCGCAGGAATTTCTTGAACTTCGAATTTCTGCCCCTTGCTCGCTTCGTCGTAATAGATCGCCTTCATGCGAACGATGTCGATTAAGCCTTTGAAGTTGCTCTCAGCGCCGATCGGCAATTGGATCGGAATAGCGTTAGCTCCGAGACGATCAATAATCGTTCCAAGCGACATTTTAAAGTCCGCTCCGATACGATCCATCTTGTTGATGAAACAAATTCTAGGAACTTTATGTTTGTTACCTTGACGCCATACGGTTTCGGACTGTGGCTCCACTCCGTTTACGCCGTCGAATACAGCGACTGCGCCGTCAAGCACGCGTAAGCTGCGCTCTACTTCGATCGTAAAGTCCACGTGACCCGGAGTATCGATGATATTGATCTGGTGTTCCGGTTGATCCCGGTTAGAACCTAACCAATGGCACGTCGTCGCAGCGGAAGTAATCGTAATACCGCGCTCTTGCTCCAACTCCATGTAATCCATGGTTGCAGCGCCTTCGTGAACTTCACCGATCTTATAATTAATACCGGTGTAGTACAGAATACGCTCAGTCGTCGTCGTCTTCCCAGCATCGATGTGGGCCATGATGCCGATATTTCTGATTTTTGTTAGGTCGTACTTTGCTGCCACGATTAATCTTTACTGAATGAAATTATTACCTAATTGCGATATCCAAATACCTAGCCGCACTACCACTTGAAATGCGCAAAAGCTTTATTAGCTTCTGCCATCTTGTGCGAGTCTTCCCGCTTCTTAACAGCGCCGCCGCGATTTTGCGCAGCATCCAACAGCTCTCCAGCTACACGCTCATGAAGCAATCGCTCGCTGCGATCCCGCGCAGCTGCAACGATCCATCTAAGCGCCAAAGACTGCCCGCGATCTGCTGGAACTTCAGTTGGGATTTGGTAGTTAGCACCACCAACTCGTCGCGAACGTACCTCAACAAGTGGTCGCACGTTGCTAAGAGCCTTCTGAAACATCTCAAGAGCATTTTCTTTCGACTTCTCTTCGATTATCTCAAACGCGCTGTATACGGCCTTCTCTGAGATCGTCTTCTTCCCGCTCAGCATCATCATGTTGACGAAACGTGTAATCGTAATGTCACCAAACTTAGGATCCGGTAATACGTGTCGCTTATGGTCTCGCTTCTTTCTTGACATAACGTCCTTAGATTTCTTCCTTCGCTATCTTCATAACGAAGTTCAACTTTTCCTAAAAAACTTTTTTCCTAACGCCCTACTTCGGTCGCTTCGCTCCGTACTACTTCGGTCGCTTCGCTCCATACTTCGAACGCGACTGCTTGCGATCCGCCACGCCGTGAGTTTCAAGTTTTCCGCGCACGATATGGTAACGCACACCCGGAAGATCCTTGACACGACCGCCACGAATCAAAACAACTGAATGCTCCTGAAGATTGTGTCCCACTCCTGGAATATAACTTGTAACTTCCATTCCGGTGGTCAAACGAACTCGCGCAACTTTACGAAGTGCAGAGTTCGGCTTCTTAGGAGTCTGAGTATAAACGCGAGTACAAACTCCTCGTCGCTGTGGACATCCAACAAGCGCCGGAGATTTACTCTTCATTTTGTTCTGACGTCGACGGCTACGTACTAACTGATTGATCGTTGGCATGATTTTCCTAAATCGCCTTAATTAAAAGGACCTCTCATCCTCATCAAAATATCCGAAACCACTCGGACATTATGAAAAGAAAATAAGGCAAGCAAATAGCAGGGCTATATATAAGGGCTATAGCAGCTAAACAGCCTTCCAAAGTGTCCATTAGAATCTGGACCGGGCAGACAGGAGACTAGCTAGTTAAGCTACCCCTCTCCCGAAACCGGAACAGAAAGGACACGAACCAAGAAAAAACCAATAAAAACAACAGGTTCTGTTGATCTTCCCTATTCGCATATAACGAATAAAAAATAGCTGTTTCCTAAGGCAGCAGGAATTGCAGCTGTTTACCAACAAAAACGTCACGTGGGGTTATCATGCTGAGCATATAGAGTCAAACAACGGACCGTAAAAATGTGGTTTTCCGCAGAATTTCATGTTTGCGTGTGAAAAGTTAACTCGGTACTATGCGAGCGGTTCGGTCGGTACTGAGAGTTTTTGGCCCGAAAATTTATCCGTTATGCGGTTTAACCGTAGTTTCGGGGGATTTATTGGCTCACGAGTTTCCAGAACGGCTCCGAAATGTTTTGGACGCTTAATGTTAAAGAGGGCATGTGGGTAATAAGTTATACGTTGGAAATCTTTCTTTTTCTTGCACAGAAGAGCAACTAAAGGTTCTCTTCGCTGAAGCCGGAGAAGTCACTTCAGTTCGCATCATAACCGACCGTGATTCAGGTCGGAGCAAGGGATTCGGGTTCGTTGAAATGAGCAACGACACCGAGGCTGCCAAAGCTATCGAAACTCTTAACAATAGAGATCTACTAGGTCGCGCTATCAGCGTTTCTGAAGCTCGCCCACAAGCTCCGCGTGAAGGCGGTGGCGGTGGTGGTGGCGGCGGTGGCTTCCGCGGTGGTGGCGGAGGAGGAGGTGGCGGTGGCTTCGGCGGCCGACGCGGTGGTGGTGGTCGTTAAGACAGCTCGCTA
>JBGSNS010000098.1:0-27666 GCA_041739515.1 Bdellovibrionota bacterium | reverse complement strand
CAGCGAGGGATCACCCATGTTTTTTCGTGGAGTACTGAGATGCCGCAACTAATCGAGCAACTTAAGGCGGTTGCCGCGAGCGGTGGAATCAAAACGGGAGAGTATATCGTACGGGCGTTGATACCGCCCGGATTCGACTACGAGGCTACGAAGTCCGACTATTCCCCGTTTGATCAGGAGCGTAGGCCGGCACCAGAGTTGCACGCAGACTTGCAAAGAATTATCACCAGAGCGCGGGTCACTGACAGCAGAGTGACGGTGTTGTTCAATAATAAAGCTGAAGGAAGTGCGCCGCTATCAGTAGCGAAGACGATTCTTGCGACTTACGAAAGCCTAGGTCTCAGCCCGTGATAACTCCCAAGCTTTAGCGTACTTGATGAACACATATGCAGCTTCGTGCACTGCTATAATAAATCCCGCCAAGCCTTCCTTGTATCCGCCTTTCAGCGCGTAGAATTTGATGAAGCGTGCGATCGGTCTAAAAATTAGATCAAAGACTGAAAACCGATAGCCGCCCTCGATAAGACTCTTAGCAGCTGTTGATGAATGAGAATTGAGGGTTCGAACTTGATCCGCGATGTCATCGTAAGTGTAGTGTCGCAGCTCACCAGAGAGACGCTTTACTGTGCCCTCAGTTATACCCGCTCGTTCGTGCGGATTCGTTCCACCCCACGTAGCAACGCTTTTGCGCAGCACCCGCAAGCGATATTCCGGATACCAGCCACCGACCCGCCACCAGCGCTGCAAGAAATAAACTACGCGATTTAGTTCAAAACCGCTTTGTGATGGGGAGCTCGTTCGAATGGCTGTTTGAATCTCCTCGGCAAGCTCCGGCGAGACCTCTTCATCCGCATCGAGGTTGATAACCCAGTCTCCGGAACAAAGTGTTAGCCCGAATTGTTTCTGCTCAACGAAGCCAGCCCACTCTTCATGAACTAGCCTTGCTCCCATTGACCGAGCGATTTCTACGGTATTATCCTTAGAGCCGCTGTCGATAACTATGACTTCTGAACACCACTTAACCACCGATGACAGGCAGCGGGTGATATGCGCCTCCTCGTTACAGCAAACGATGAAGCATGAGATCTTAGGAGGTGTTGAAACTGAATCCATCTTTATTAATGGCGCAAACGCCGCATCCGAGTATTAGACAACTTCGCCTAAGGATAGTAGCCTTTTGGGACCTATTTTCCAGGGGTCGAGAAATATGTACGTTTTAGGACTCTCAGCTTTCTATCACGACAGCGCTGCCTGTTTATTAAGAGACGGGGAGGTCGTTGCGGCGGCACAAGAGGAACGTTTCACACGAATTAAACACGACTTTGCGTTTCCAAAAAATGCCGCGTCCTATTGCCTCAAAGAGGCCGGCATCACCGTCAAAGATCTAAATTACGTCGCTTTCTACGATAAGCCGCTTCTTAAATTTGAGCGTTTACTAAACACGTATCTTACTACCTCGCCGCAAGGTTTGACGTCGTATGCAAAGGCGTTGCCGCTTTGGCTTAAACACAAGCTTTGGATCCCGGATACCATCAAACAAGAGTTGCAGTATGAAGGGGAGATCCTTTTCACCGAGCATCATCAAAGCCATGCTGGAAGCGCGTTCTATCCGTCGCCGTTTCAGGATGCAGCGATACTGACGATCGATGGAGTAGGCGAGTGGACAACGAATAGTCTTGGGGTCGGGAACGGTAATCAGTTTAAGTTGATTAAGGATATTAAGTTTCCGCATTCATTGGGTCTCTTGTACTCAGCGTTTACGTACTTTACCGGATTTAAGGTAAATTCCGGCGAATACAAAGTGATGGGATTAGCTCCATATGGAGAGCCGAAGTACGTAAAAAAAATATTCGACGAATTAATTGATGTTAAAGACGACGGCTCTTTTCATCTTAATTTGAAGTACTTCAACTACATGGGTGGTCTAAACATGACCAACGAGAACTTCAATACGTTATTCGATGGTCCTCGTCGTAAGCCGGAAGCTCCACTAACGCAGCGCGAGATGGATTTAGCTGCCTCAATTCAAGTGGTGACTGAGGAATGCATGATTCGTCAGGCGCGATTTCTCAAAAATGAGACCGGACTAGACAATCTGTGCATGGCCGGTGGTGTTGCGCTTAACTGCGTTGGAAACGGCAAAGTTCTGCGTGACGGAGCATTCAAGAATATTTGGATTCAGCCAGCAGCAGGGGATGCGGGCGGAGCGCTCGGTGCTGCGATGTGTGTTTGGTACGGGTATTTGAATAACCCGCGTAAAGTAGAGGGCAAGCACGATCTCCAGAAGGGCTCATTGTTGGGGCCCGATATGGATACTGCTGAGAGTATCTCGGTCTGTCAGAAATACGGAGCGAAATTCCGACAATATTCCGGCAGTGAGCTTTATGAACGGGTCGCTGAATTGATGGCTCAAGATAAGGTCATAGGGTGGTGTCACGGACGGATGGAGTTCGGGCCACGTGCCCTAGGTGCGCGTTCTATCATCGGGGACGCTAGATCTCCTGCCATGCAATCAAAAATGAACTTAAAAATTAAGTTCCGGGAATCTTTTAGACCGTTTGCTCCAGCGGTACTGCGCGAGGACGTGTCCCAGTATTTCGATCTCGATGCTGATTCGCCTTACATGTTGTTGGTCGCTCCGGTCCGTGAGAATCGAAGAATCAAAATGACGGAGGAGCAGGAGCGACTATTCGGAATTGCGAAGTTGAACGTGCCGCGTTCCGATATCCCTGCTGTGACGCATGTGGACTACTCGGCTCGCATTCAGACAGTTACGGAGCATGATAATCCCGGGTTTTATAAGCTTATTACTGCGTTCAAGCGTAAGACTGGATGTTCTGTTATCGTCAACACTAGCTTTAACGTACGAGGGGAGCCGATAGTTAACACACCGGAGAACGCGTACGTGTGTTTCATGCGTACCGAAATGGATGCGCTAGTGCTTGGAGATCTCGTGTTGTTAAAAGAGGAGCAACCTAAGTGGGAAGAAAAGGAAGATTGGCGCAAGAATTTCCAACTGGATTAAATCGAACTGATACTGTGAATCGGCAACTGCGAGTGATCGATGGACTTAAGGGCAAGCCTTTAAGCGCTCTAGATGAACTCTCTTTCAGTAAACCGATTAGACAGCATGTCCGTGAATTCGGCGCTTTGATGGCGGTAGTCGCCTGTGTGATCGCCTATTTTCATGGGAAGAATGATGCTGCCGGATTGATTAGCGATCTCGTCATCGTTGGCACGGGGTTGATGATATACGGTCTAGGCGTATTTGCACCTAGCGTGCTGAAGCCTGTGTGGCAGGGTTGGATGAAATTCGCCCACTATCTCGGAATCATCATGACCGCCATCATCTTGGTTACGATGTGGACCTTGATCGTCATTCCTATGGGCGTTGCTGTAAGACTTTTCAAAGTGAAGATTATGGATATGCGTTTTCGTGCTCCGGTCTTAACTTACTGGGAAGATCGATCTGATGAGATGAATGATTTTAAGCTCCTTGAACGGCAGTGGTGACTCTCCCCTTTTTGGACCCATTTCACCCTTACTGTTATCAGCTCGAGTGCCGGGGGTCCAAAAAGGGGAGAGTGCGAATTCGTGAGCTTACGCCTTCAATGCCTTTTCCATCACCAATCTAATAGCTTTTGCATGACCCAACGCCATACCTGAGTCATCAATGTTCAACAGCGAGGCCTCGAAGCAAAGTACGCCGATTCGAGTATTTTTGCCGAGTGGGGTTACAAGCAAGCTTGGAACATCCAACGTATCTCCATTGCTCACTTCGACCTGATTGCCAGCAAAAACCCCGGATATCTGTTGCGGGACTTCGCCTGGAGCCAACTGATGAATCGCTGCCTGCAGTGGTCGATGCCACGTTCCTACTGATAGGCGCTGTCTGAAAACCTTTGTGAACGGGTCGAATACAAAGATGCATCCGGCCGAGAATCCGCACAATGAAACCAAGGTATCCATTGCTCGCTTCGCTGCTCCGACATCGACTGTCGAAGGCTCAATTTCTGCTAGGAAATTTCTAACCGCAGCTCGTACCTCAACCCGTGAAGCTCCGAGTATTGTCTGAGTGGATGCACACAGATCGTTGTGATCGCGCAAAGCATCCCCGAGCTCTATACCGCTAGCTTTACAAAACTTTGTGCCCAGCTCCTTCGAATACGGTGATACGATTTCAGCCACTTGCTCGTTAATGGTTTTGAGTCCCAGTGGACCAAGGGTTTCGCGAACGGCTTGACTGGCAGATTCGAACCGTTCTCGAGCATCGGGGAAAAATTCTGGCGCTTCTGCCGCTGCCAATGCCTCGCTGATTTCGCACAGACGGGCCAGCGACTTACTTCCTTCTTCAAGTAATGGTGAGTCGGTTAATCGAGCAAACCGATCGTTTAAATGCCAACGATCCGCCAATAGATGCGAGAGCATTTGAGGAGAAAATCCGATTTCGTCGCTAATTCGCTCGTCGATCGATCTTGAAGGATCACCCTTCACTGCGCGAGCAAAGGCCAAAGGGTAATTCCACGCCACTAACAGTCTACCTACCTGCATCAGGAGTTCAGCCCCCATGGCATCCCGGATTGAGACGTCCGTCGCTGGTGCAAAACCTACCGCGACCCCCAATGCTACCGCGGAAGAACGCAATACAGTCAACTGATCGTCAGTGCTACTTGCCAGAGAGTGAGTGTCGGTGCGACGGCGGTCGAGTAGCTCTACGGCCCGTTCAGGGCTTAGGGCTTGTACGATTTCAAGTGGACTATCGCCTCGAATGCCCTCGAGTGTGGCTTGATGAATCAACCACGTTATCGCCCCGAGATCACGGGCTAGCTCCTCCACCATTCGTTCCGGGTCGATATCGTAAGCACCACTGCGAAAGCCCGATATTATTCGGTCCAAATGGGCATGATTGAATGGCAACCATTCACGCTCGAGACGAGGAAGAGCCCTCTCGAGTCTAGCACTAGCGTACTGGAATTCACTGGACAACGTCTGAGTATTCACCACGGTTTAAGAGTCGGCGTACTCAGAACAAGCTTGATAGATAGAAATTAAAAACTATCCAGGAATGAAAAATCCAAGATTCTAGGAGTCCAATAAAGTGCTACAATGGATTAAATGGCTAAGGAGCTCGGTACCACGATGCTGGTGGTTGTGGTCAGAATTAGCCATTAGGGGAAAGCCGGTGTAGATCGGTATTGGACGGTTAGTATGGCTAAAAGTAAGAGTTCTGACGCAAGGTTAACCGAAACTCGTCGCCTCATGGTTAAGGCGCTGGAAGAGTTTGGGATTGCAGATCAGGACATTTTGTCGGCGTTTGAGAGAGTTCCTCGCCATAAGTTTTTGCCTGATGTCATGCATGCCATGGCGTATGAAATCGCACCTCTGGTCTTAGCGGAGGATCTAATTGTGCCATCACCGACTGTCGCTGCTTCTTGCCTCGACGCCTTGAAGATCGGTTCCGGTTCCAGAGTATTAGAGATTGGAACTGGTACGGGTTACGTCACCGCGCTGTTAGCAGAACTAGGTGCAGCGGTTTACTCCGTTGAAATCGATACGGAGCGTGAAGAGTCTGCGAGAAAGTTGCTAGGCACCCTTGGTTACAGAAATGTATTTTGCCGCTCAGGGTGCGGTCTAGACGGGTGGACAGCTCGAGGGCCATTTGATGCGATTCTCGTCAACGTAGCGTTAGAGTCTTTGCCGCGCGCGCTGCTTTCCCAACTGACCAGTGAGGGTCGGCTGGTTTTCCCAATCAAAGAAGATTTTATTAGCTGTGTATTAATTGAGCGCCATGAAGGTGAGTTTATTACGACGGATCTGGGCCCAGCTCAGTTTCCTATGGCGAAGAAGTCGCAGCCGGATGATTTAAATTAATTCTCCCCTTTCGCGCTTTCTCACTTCGGTGGATATCAGAGAGAAGAGGGGGATCCACAGTGGCTGAAATCTTTACTCCTTACACGGTGCGTGAGCGCACCGCTGAGCCGAAAGCATTGCTCGCCTTACAGAAGGTCCGGGGTCTTGAGGAGCTCATTCTAGGGTGGGTTGTTCAAAATCGAACCCTTTCGGTATCTCCACTTGCAGGATCTGGATCTCAGTTGGCTGCTCCTGGAGCCTCTCAATCGTTGATTACGGACCCATCACCTTCCGAGCAGACTGCGACCCATCCCAAGATATCCTCGTTAGATGTGCAGTTTTCGCGCTCGGGGAGAAGGGTTGGTGGTGGTGCGCTTCATTTAGAATACGTCCTATCGTTTTTGCCACCCATAACCTCGGTGGCAGGTGCGCTCGAACCATCCGGGACTCCATCCGAAGACTGGTTTGATAGGCGCAACGCTGCTTTGGGAATTGATCTAGACACTGAATACGATCTAAATCGCTGCCCACCACGCTCGTTATCTCAGTTGATGTTAGGTTATCTGCTGAATCGAGATGCAGTCTGCACAGTGCGTAGCACCGGAACGTCGAAGAATCCCCAAGTTTGTATTGAGCTCGTGTATCTTGCACCCGTGAATCCTTCGCCCCATTCGCCTTCGCCCCATTCGCCTTCACCATCGACCCCATCTGCTCAGAGACAGGAAGCGGAAACATCGACTACTGAACGTCTCGGCTGGAAAGAGGTGTGTCTCGTTCATCGCACAGCGTTGGAGAATTTCGTGCCGCATGTATACTGGGTCTAGTGGCCGCCTCAGCTTTTAGTCAGTTAATTGCTATTTTTCTCCTCGGAATCTCCTCGGGGCTACCACTTGCCCTCACAGCTACAGGCGGAACGTTTCAGGCTTTTGCTACTGCCAACGGATTCAGTATCGCTCAGCTCGGTGCACTGACGTTCCTTACACTTCCGTACGCCCTAAAGTTCATATGGTCTCCTCTGTTTGACCGCTATCCATGTCCAGGGTTGCGATTTCTCGGATTTAGAAAGGGATGGTTGATAGCAACGCAGCTGATTCTTGCAGCTCTCTATGTGCGCCTTGGAGTGCTTGAAGAGGCGAACTTCGAACTCGTTGCTGTGCTGTTTGGGATCTCTTTTATGAGCGCGTCGCAAGACATAGCGATCGATGCGTATCGAACGGAAATGTTGTCCCCGAATCTTAGAGGTGCAGGAGCTTCGTTCGCAGTAATGGGCTACAGAATCGGCATGATCATCTCCGGAGCCGGAGCGTTGGCGCTGGGAGGAGATATCTTTTCGTGGGCTCAAGTTTTAGCCGGTTGCGCGGTAATTCAGCTTCTTGCGATCATTCCCACCGTTTTGGCCCCCGTTGAACCTGAGGTCTCGAGGCCAAAAACATTGGCGACCGCGGTCATTCTGCCGTTTTCTGAGTTTCTCTCGCGAGCTGGTGCAGCGGAGATTCTTCTTTTTGTCTTTCTTTTCAAAGCGCCGGATGCGCTTGGAACACTTTTTACCACTCGATTTCTCCTCGATTGTGGATTTAGCAAACCTGAAATCGCTGCTGTAGTGAAAGGGGTCGGACTTATCGCTGTCTTAGTGGGCGGAGCTCTAGCAGGTTGGATGATGGTGCGAATGCCGCTGCGGCGCGCGTTGCTGATTTTCGGAGTCCTGCAAGCAGTCACGATCATACCGTTTATCGCTCTTGCACAGGATGCGACACCGAATAGCATGCTTCTAACGCTTGTGATCATCGCTGAGAGCGTTGGAGCTGGGGCCAGTGGCACCGTGTTTGTAGCTTTTCTTATGGCGTTATGTCGGCTTGAGCTTGCTGCTACTCAGTTTGCGTTATTCAGTTCGATCGCTTCTCTTGCCCGATCACTACTGGGTCCCGCTGCAGGTGCCGTTGTAACGAGCGTTGGCTGGGAGAATTACTTTATATTAGCCGGGCTTTCAAACGCGCCCGCGTTAGTTTTGCTCGCGTGGCGCGGGTCTACCTGGAAGCTCGGAACAGGTGAAAAGTTCTAATGCAGAGATGATTAACGATAAAGGCATCCAAGGCTATCTGCGCAGCCCATTGTGAGATGAGTCCTCACAAAGGGCTGCGCCGTCAACTGCTATAGACCGCGTTATTTATTGCTAGGTGGTTGCTGTGGTGTCGGTGGCTTTGTCGCTGACGGCTTAGCCGTCTGCGGCTTATTCTGTTTGGTATTGGGTGCCTGAGTCGTCGGTTTGCCCTCAGTTCCCGTTCCGGTGTTGCCTTGATTGTTACCCATAAAGCGTTATCCTTAAAAATAGCCACGGCTAATTCCGCAGCTTTCAAGTGCCAAACCTCGTCCCATCTAGTGCGCACGACAACGACGCTGTCGCAGCTATAGAGGACTTTATGCTAAGCTCTCTACGCGCTTCAGAAATTAATTTTTAAGATACTTTTTTGTGGCGTATTTGGCGCATAACCCCCCGAATTATTTCGGAAACGGTCGTTCGACTCGAGTTGTGATTTTAAGTGAGATGTATAAGGGACAGCGATGCGACTAGCGGTTGATTTTCATGTGCACGTGTACCCGATTTTTCCGCGAGAAGCGCTGCTGGCAAACATTGCGTCAAGGACTAAAGCTGTCGGGTGCTCTGCTGCTGTTCTGTTTCTTACTGAACGCCATGACTGTGATTGGTATAGGCAGGAAGCTGGTTCGGCGGACGTAAAGAAAATTATTATAAATGCAAACGGAATTCCGTGCGTAATATTTCCCGGATTTCAAACGGTCTCCTCGGAGGGGATAGAGGTTCATTCTTTAGTCACCAATAATCGGCCAACGGATGGCAGAGATTTGTATGATACCGTTTCAGAGATTCGAGCTGGTGGTGGCACGCCGATGCTTGGATGGGGTTCCGGAAAATGGACTGGGAAACGAGGGAAGTTGATTGAAGAATTGGTAAACGATTCCACGGAGAAGATATATCTAGGAGATTCTCGACATAGACCACTTGGGTGGCCGACGCCTAACGTTTTTAGTGGTAGAAAAGTGCTAAACGGAAGCGATCCGCTGCCGCTGCGAGGTGAGGAGAACGCTCCACTATCATACGGACATATATTTAATGTCGATGTTGCGTTTCCTGAACAGATTAATCCCCAGGTCTTATTGGGAGGCACTCCAGAGCAACAATTGGGTGCCAGGCTGGACCCGCTTCGGTTCGGAGTGTTACAAACTCGACTGCGCCTGTAGCAAGATTCTTCTCTGGGCGCGTTTGTAGACCTCTTACGGACTTAATCATGGCGAGCTCATCTTCAGTAAATTCGGTTACGTTATTGGGATCTTCATCAGGGAAAAACGCCGGTGATGCCGCTTTAATAGCCGGTATAATCGAAAGTACTGACGCAGCATGTGGCAAGCAGCTGCGATGGGAAATCCCCACGATTCGCCCGAGTTATATTAGGAATAACTATCGTGGAGATGTCAGACCTGTATCGATGCTGCCATGGAGTTTGTCGTTAAAGATGATGGGATTGCCGACCATTAAGTCGATGCTTAACACCGATCTTTCGCTTGTGTTTGATGCGATACTTTTTGATCGTTCTCTGTGGAATCCACTTTTCAATTATCTATCCACGATCGATATCCTTTTGCCGATGGCTAAGAGTAAGGGAAAGATCACCGGATACTTCAATTGTGGTGTGGGTCCGATCACGACTCCGCGTGGACGAGAGATGTTACGAAGGCTGACCGACAAGATGGATTTCGTAACGGTGCGCGATGAGGACTCGCGACGGATATTGCAGGAAATCGGAGTAACGAATCCACGTGTGACGGTTACTGCTGATGCGGCGATTCCGATGGCTCCGGCGAATGAGGCTCGAGTGCAGCAAATCTTAACCCAGTCTGGCATACCAAACGATGCGGAGGTTCTTGGATTAAACGTAAGCCGATACCTAGCGAGTTGGTCCGGAACTAAAGCTGCATCGATGTCGAAGGCGGATTTCCTGACCCATTACGTAGCTGGAGTGAAGAAGTTTTTGCAAAGCTATAAAATTCCGATCGCGATAGTTTGTACTCAAGTTGACGATGTACCGTTATCCAGAGATGTCGCTATGGCGCTGAGCGGGTGCGGTGTGCCTGTTGGCGTGATTGATAACACGCATTTGAATCACCATGACATTAAAGGGGTTTTAAAGGCGATGGGGCTGCTGTGCGGGATGCGATTGCACGCTACTATCCTTGCCTCTTCAGAGCTCACACCAGTTCTCGGTTTGCCGCATCAGCCAAAAGTTCAGCACTACTTTAAATCGCTCGGAATTGCTGAGCGGATTTTGACGTTCGCTGATTTTACAGCGGATTCTTTTGCAAATCTGCTCATTAAAGGGTGGGAAGAGCGAGGAGCGCAGCGTGCTCATCTTGCTAACGTAATTCCACAGGCCAGAGAACGAGCGATGGTTCCCGCACGCATCATAGCTGAACTAAGCAGGGGAAAATCGATCGATGAGGCCTGGAATGCAGTAGTCGGAAATGCAGTAAATGGTAGTCGAAATGATAGTACAAATGATGGTTTCGTAGAGAATGCGTCAACAGTGGGCGTCTAGACGTAAATTTGTCTTTATCAACGTTGGAGAATTCTTATGAAAAAGTGTTTGACGGAGTTTATCGGCACATTCTTTTTGGTATTAACGATCGGTTGCACCGTCGTTGGCACGGCTTCCGGCGTCATACCGCCGTTGGCGATAGGACTAGCACTTATGGCGGTCGTCTACGCGGGTGGGCATATCTCCGGGGCGCACTATAACCCTGCTGTAACTCTGGGAGTGTGGATTCGGGGCGAGCTTAGTACAAAAGATCTTTTACCATATTGGTTAAGTCAGACTGCTGGCGCCCTCATAGCCGCTGTGACGGTGGGATATTTAAAAGGAAACCCGACCGTGGCTCCGCTGGTTTTAACGACGGTTGGACCTGCACTGCTCGCCGAATTTCTGTTTACGTTTGCGCTTGTATTTGTGGTGCTAAGTGTTGCGACAGTTAAGGCTACCGCAGGAAATTCGTATTTTGGGTTAGCCATTGGTGCAACTGTCCTCGCAGGTGCATTCGCTGTGGGGGGAATTTCAGGCGGGGCGTTTAATCCGGCCGTAGTCGTCGGTGCATCGGTGATGGGTTTATTAGAGTGGGGTAATTTCGCTGCATACGTAATTGTGCAGCTGATTGCAGGGGCTGCTGCTGCCACGGCTTTTAAGGTGGTGAATTAGACTCCCCCCGTGGGACCGCGAGGCGTTGCCTCGCAGTCTAAACAACCCCTTTGCGGCCACGGATTTATCCAAACACAGACTCTAATTTCAAATCTCTACGCTCGTAGTTTAAAAAAAGTTGCCGCAAAGTACCGCGCTAGACTGCGGAGCGACGCTCCGCGCTCCCAGGGGGATTAAATCATTCCGTGTTTGCTAAAGTGCTCTAAAGTGTCCTTCACTTCGTCACTAAACTTCTGCGCAGGTACGAAACCTAACTCACGCTTTGCTTTCTCAGTATCAAAGAAGCGGCTCTTGGTAAAAAAATCTACTCGTCTTCGATAAATCGGAGGCTTGATGCCAAACGGCTTACACACTACCTCACAAAATGATCCGAGAATCTGCACCGGTAACGCCGGGATGCATAACTTAGGTGCTGGAACGCCGGCTTGCTTAGCTATCTCTTCGCATGCATCACGCAGAAACATCGGGTGCTCTCCTGCTATATGGTAAATCTGACCGTTTAGCTCAGTTCTCTCCATCCCGATTAAGAATGAGCGAGCGAGATCTCTAATGTCGATAAAGTGTACGAACTTATCGCCTTTGCCGATGTACAGGAATTTTCTGTGCGCTACCGCTTTGAACAACTTTAAATGCCGCGTATCACCTGGCCCGTACACCATCGCCGGTCGAATGATAACGCCGGAAATCTTACCGCTGCGGTAGTACTCCAAAGCGAGTTTTTCGCCCGCCACCTTACTTTCCTGATACTGATCCCCAGGCGCATACGGTGAATCGTGACGTCCAGGCGGATCCTTTACATCCCCGAGAACTCCGCCGGTCGAGCAGTGTATCAGGCGTGGCACCCCATTTTTTATCGCTGCATCAAAAATATTTTTCACCCCGTCACAATTCACTCGCATGAATTGCTCAACCGGTAGGCCGGTTTCTCGATACAATGCTCCCAGATGAAATACCCCTGCAATGCCCTTGCAGGCTGCGTCGCAGGAGTCTGGGTTTGTCAGGTCTCCTTCGAAAACTTCCGCTCCCAGAGACGAGATCTTTGAAGCCTTGGCAGCTGAGCGAACCAGTGCTCTAACGCGGTAGTTTAAGGCCCGAAGTTGACGAATTACTTCAAAGCCAATTTCTCCGGTCCCACCGGTAACCAAGTAGGTGCCTTCGTGGTTCATTCTCTATCCTCTGGTTGCGCGCATTATAACAGGAGATCCAAGCACGTCGGTTAATCCGAGCACTCTAGGAATAGCCTCTAATACCTCGGATACGATGGGAACTTTCAGCATGCGATGTACTACCATCGGAAACAAGAACTCACCACGAATGTCCACCCACGGAAATTTATTCGCAGCGAAACAATCAACGACTTCCGCTCTGCGAAATAAAGTATAGCTGCGGGTGTTACCTTCAATTCGTTTTTTTAGCGGAAACATCGCTTTGGAGAGATAATTTATCGATTGGTAGGTTGGGATATCAGCAATCACCACTCGTCTAGCTACTCTGCACATCTCTGCTACAAGCTGCTGCCAGTTCGGATAGTGCGGGAGCAGACGCAGTGATGTGACTATATCGATGGACTGATCGGGAAACGGGAATCTCTCAAAACTACCAACTTCAAACACACACGATCCGAGTCGAGAACGATCGGCGAGCTTTAGACTCAAGTTAGCTTCCGGATCGCTACCTAAAACTGTAAGTGAAATCTGGGGTGCAAACGATGAGCCGTTTAGCGCTGCTGCAATCTGTCCGTGCCCGCCGCCAACGTCTAATATAGTGACGGGTTCCTGATGATTGTGAATCGAACCTTTAAAATAATTATGAAGGATCCTAGACTGGATATCGAGCAACCAACGACCAGAAGCTCCTGAGAAACGAGATGCGTAATCTGCAGATGAGGTCTCTAAATCAGCGTGCGCCATCCGCTCGAATTACAGGCGATACCTATAGCCGTCAAGTCGGTGCTGAAAAATACCGTCTTCTGTAACGTAGCAGCCGAAAATCCGACCGAAAATCCGAGGAGTCGAGCGCTGCATGAAACTATGCTAGACCTCAAGTCGTGAATTCAGCTCTTCCTATCTTATCCAACGAAACACCGCTGCGCCGGGGAGGAGCACTTCTGGCACCGCTAAAGGCGCACGATGACGCAGGAGCAGAAGCCCCGCGAGCGCTTCGTTCGTTAGCGCGAATCGTCGATGGTGGACTGTGTCACCGCTGTGGAAGCTGCATCGGAATCTGTCCAACTTCCGTGCTAGGAATCGATGATAACGAGTATCCATCTGTTAAGAACCTTTCCGCTTGTACGGATTGCGATCTTTGTGTCCGGGTTTGCCCAGGTGACGAATTTAATTTTCACGAGCATCATCAAGAATTGTTCGGAACGGCTGGCTCGCTATCGGATACTCATGGGCAGATCGCTGAGGCGGCGGTCGGATACGCGACTAGTGCCGATATTCGAGACGGTTCGACAAGCGGCGGAGTCGTTACCGGTCTGCTTGTTCAGATGCTTGAGAGCAGGCAGATCGATGGTGCTGTTATTATTGGGTCGAGTGATTCTCCGATTTGGAAAGGCAAATCGCTTATTGCGCGAACCCGTGCAGAATTGCTCTCGGGAATGAAATCGAAATACGCGATTACAACCACCAACGCGGCGTTTGCGGAGCTACGGCAAGTTCCCGGAAAATACGCGATCGTTGGCCTTCCGTGTCAGATTCACGGATATCGTAAGGCTATTGCACTTGATCCAAGATTAAAGGAACGCATCGTTCTGAGCATCGGGCTTTTCTGTCATGCAGCTATCGAGCACGAGGCGTACAAAGTGATGTTTGAGGAATTGGGAGAAGAAGGGCGCAACGCAAAGAAATTTATTTCTAGAATCGGCAAGCATCCTGGCACTCCGCATCTTGAAATGTCTGATGGTTCGCTTCATCCGGTCTATTTCGGGGATCGTTCCGGCTATCGACCAAGCTCAATCGAAGTCATTAATGTGCTGTATCGTCTGTATACTCCGGAGCGTTGCACCACATGTTTCGACGGATTGGGGGATTTTGCTGATATTAGCGTCGGTGACCCGTGGATGGCCCCGCCAACTGATGACGTGAAGTGGACTGATGGATGGAGCCTGGTTGTTATGCGGACGCAACGAGGCCAAGCGGCGTATCACGGGGCTGTTAACGCCGGCGCTTTGGCAACCGTGGCAGTCACCGAGAAGGAAGCGCGTGCTTCGAACATCTTGATGGCTCACGAGAAGCGAGATCGCGCTTTTCGAGTAATCGAAACTCACCGAAGGCAGGGAAAGCCGGTGCCATTTTACGGCGAGCAGGTAGGAGAGTTTCCAAAGCAGCGGGGATTAAAGTTTATAAAAACCGAGCTTCATATGCTGTCGCATATCTTCTGTTTTCTGCCACGATACCGCGCCAGCGTCTTGAGATTCTTTCTCGGTAAGGGATACTGGCTTTTCTGGCTTAATAGCTTGAGGCGAAGATTGAGGGTGTGGATTAGAGATTCAATCTTCTTAGTGAAGCGAAAGAGTATCGGGCGTTCTTAGAGAATTGAAGTGAGTACTGGAAGTAGATTGAGAAGCGTCGCATTTAGCATCACTTTGATGATGTTCGGGCTCGTGCTTGCGCTTGGCGCATTGGAAGTCACGTTAAGATTGATGCCGAAGTCGCTTCCACCGTTGAATGATCGACCCAAGGTGTATTTCTCCCCGGCAGACTCCGAGAATCTACAAGATTTTCGGGTCGTGGTTCCAAAGCCGAAAGATACTTTTAGAATAGCTGCTATTGGCGACTCTTTTACTTTCGGACCTTACATTCAGTTTGACGATACGTATCCGAAACGATTGGAACGTTGGCTAAATCTCAATCGACCGCATCAAAAAACAGCAGTGGAAGTCATTAATTACGGCGTTCCGCGCTACTCAACGTTTCACGAAGTCGGGTCGGTTAAACAGGCATTGGTAGACGGTGCTGATTTGATTTTGCTTCAAATTACTTTGAACGATCCAGAGCAAAAACTTGATTGGCCAACTGAGCTGATTCCGGACGAATCAGGGCATTTAAGTTCGAATAATCAGGGAGGAGTGATTTCTAAGTGGTTCGGCGCATTGCGTACCGTTCGGTTCGTTAAGCAGCGATTTGATAATACCCGCTCACATGCTCTTTACCGCGATTATTTTTTCAAGCTCTTTAAGAAAGACACGCCGAATTATACCAAATTTCTAAACGCGTTTAGTGATGTTCGAAAATTATGTGAACGGTTTAACGTACCGCTTATTAGCGTAGTATTTCCGCTCTTTGGAGTGGAAGTGGGGGATAACTATCCATTCTGGCCGATTCATGAGCAGATTAAGGAGGAGTTAGATTTTCGGAGCGTTCCGAGTTTCGATATCAGCGATGAATTTCGTGGTTTGCCCGTAGAACGATTGCAGGTGCTCCCCGGATACGATCGGCATCCCAATGAGATAGGACATCGCATAGCTGCCGAAGCAATTCTGGAACAACTTAATCAACGTGGTTTGTTACCGAGCGACACGTATCCCGTAGCAATCGAATCACAACGAATAGGAATTACCCGTAATCAGAACTCCTCGGCGGTGAAACCCGTTGTAACCGAAAATCGGGAGCCAGCTACTGAGTGAGTGTGAAACGAGTTCTACTGTTAGCCCCACAGCCCTTCTTCGAGGAGCGCGGTACGCCGATCGCAGTTCGGTTATTGCTTGAGACGTTGGCCGAGCCTGGAAAGCTTGAATTTGATCTAGTTACCTATGCCTCTGGCGCTGATATCTCGATCTCCGGAGTCACTCAGCATCGCATCTTTAATCTACCATGGACTAAGACTATTAGACCTGGACTATCGGTCTCAAAGCTCGTAGCTGATTTGTTTCTGCTGGTAAAGGCGTTTGCGATAGTTATCTCGAAACCCAAAGGATATTACGCGTATATACACGCGGTTGAAGAATCGGTCTTTATAGCTCTGGCGTTAAAGTGGTTCGGAGTTGCTCCGTATCTTTACGATATGGATTCATCGATCGCTGATCAAATCGTTGAAAAACTTCCCATCCTCAATTGCTTTTCTCCGTTTTTTCGATGGTGTGAAAGGTTAGCGATCCGCAACGCAACCGGGACGATCGCTGTATGTGGATCGTTACTTGAGCGAGCGCGGGCTGTTGGTGGTGGATGGAGCGAACTTCTTACAGACGTATCTTTGCTAAGAGCTGTTAACCCACGAATCGATCTGCGCGCTGAATTATCACTTCCCGCAGCAAGTAAGATTGCGCTGTATGTTGGAAACCTTGAACGATATCAGGGAGTGGATCTACTTCTCGAATCTTGGGGTGCCATCGCAGCTAGTCACCCAGATTGGCACCTAGTAATCATTGGCGGCACCGCTGACACAGTTCGGGATTACAGTGAGAAGGCGTTAGCAGCCGATCTCGTACGTGTGAACTTCGCTGGACCACGACCTGTCGATGAACTCGCTTCTTATTTGAGTTTTGCTGATCTGTTGGTGTCTCCGAGAATTTTAGGTAGCAATACTCCGATGAAGATCTATTCGTACCTGCATGCTGGGAAGGCAATTATCGCAACGGACTTACCGACTCATCGGCAAGTGCTGACTGATGAGATAGCGCTACTTTGTGATCCAGTAAAATTCACGGTGGGATTATCAAAAATTATTGCGGATCCAAATCTGCGAAACTCATTAGCGCAAGAAGCGCTTAAGTTTGCTGACGTAAACTGCACGCCAGAAGCGTTTGAAAGACGTGCTCGCTCAATTTATGCTCGCGCTTTCTAACGATTAAGTATACCAGCTACCTGCCGTGCAAACAGAGCCAACATCGAGGCCCGCACAGGAGATCGCAACGCTTCTGCGATCGATTTACTGATACTATCTGCGCCATCGAGCTCCGATATGCCGTTTTGTAACGCCTTGACCGTTCCAGCTGCCAATGCGTAACGAAGATCGCTTGCCAATCCTGGTAACAGCTCTGCTTCCCATCGATCGGCGGTTGAGTGATTCGAAAGCGCATCCATTAACATCTCGCATCCAGTCGATTGTAACAGTGAGAAATACACGGTTGCTGCTTGCTCCGCGGTCTTTCCCGAGACTTGTCCAAAGATCCAGAGGATCTCGATCAACGAAACGACCTCGGGACACCAAGCAAGAAGCTGCGCGTCACGCTTGGCCACACCTTTTGCGATTAACTCGTTCATCCTTGTTGTCAGCCCCTCAGCGAGGTTTGCAGGAAGCACGGACGTCTTACCTGAGAACGCCACCAAACAATCATCATGCAGCTTACTTAGTGCAGCTCTAGAGACACCTCCCTTAGTGGCATCGTTAGAAAAATTATTGTGTCGAGCTAAAAACCACGCCGTCAACTTGCCAAGCGTAGTTGCAAGAGTTTGGCATGCGTCTAAAAACTCATCACCGGAAAGACCACTTGGCTTCGATAATGAGACTTCGTTGCGAAGTAATGCTGTTCGGGTCGCACGGGTATTGAGCACGAACTCAGCGTGTACCGCTGCACGAACGGCCTCAGAGAAGCTTTTGCCGGCCCGGGCGGCTAGTTTCATCAGCGAAGTCACTCCAAGTGTATCAACTAAAGTGTTTGCGATCTGCGTAGCGACGATGTTCTTACGCAGAGGGTGCTTTAGTGCATGATCCCTAAACTGCGCTACAATCGCTGTCGGAAAGTATTCAAGGCAGAAGTCGTCGGTAAGATCAGTTTCGAGAATGTCTGAGTCCAAAAGAATATCTTTGACCCACATCTTGGTGGTTGATAAACAAACCGCCAACTCTGGCCGCGTAAAGCCTTTTCCTGCCCGCTCCCTCTCCCGAATCGCATCCTCTTCCGGCAAATTATCGAGGGCGCGATTAACGTACCCAAACTTTGTAAGATCACGTAGCAATCTAGCTAAATACGGCATGTTCCGAGCGCTTCGCCTTTCGGCCAACGAAAGAAACACCGCTTGGCTACGGTTATGATCGAGCACCAGTTCGCAAACTTCACCAGCCATCTGCTTTAGCAATTTATTGCGATTATCGATCGTTAATGCACCGGAGCGAACTAGGTCGGAGAAAAGGATCTTTAAATTAACTTCGTGATCGGAAAGGTCTACACCCCCCGAGTTATCGATAGCATCGGTATTAAGTTTGCCACCAAGCCGGTTAAATTCGATTCGCGCTGCTTGGGTGAATCCTAAATTTCCGCCTTCGCCGATAATCCGGGAGCGGAGCTCGGTGGCGGAGACACGCACAGAATCGTTAGCGCTATCGCCAGCGTCCGAGTTAGCCTGATAACTAGCCCTAACGTATGTGCCGATTCCACCGTTCCACAGTACGTCAACCGGTGCCTTAAGTATCGCGTTGATGACGTCATCACCCGCCATCGCATTCGGAGAATTAGCCGGAAGACCGAGTATCGCCTTCGCCTCAGGGCTCAGGCGAAGCTCTTTTTCAAACCTGCTAAAAACTCCACCACCTTTAGAAATCAACGCCGGATTGTAATCACTCCACTGAGAACCCTTTAGCTCAAACAACCGCTTACGTTCCTCAAAGCTTACTGCTGGAGTTGGGGAGGGGTCCAGGAAAATATGTTTATGATTAAACGCTGCGACCAGTTTGTAGTTGCTGCTTAAGATCAATCCGTTACCGAATACATCACCAGCCATGTCCCCGATGCCGACTGCGGTGAAGGGAGCGGCGTCGACGTTGGTTCCGCTGTCGCGGAAGTGGCGCTTAACACATTCCCATGCTCCAGCAGCTGTGATGGCGTAAAGCTTGTGATCGTAGCCGTTAGATCCGCCGGATGCGAAGGCGTCACCGAGCCAGAAGTTAAACTCATCAACTGCGATCTTGTTCGCTGTATCACTAAACGCGGCGGTGCCTTTGTCTGCTGCCACTACGAAATACGGATCCGGTGAGTCGTATACTAAGACCCCGTCTGGACGAACGATCGTGTCCTGAACTCGATTATCCGTAATGGAGAGCAGCGCGCGAATGTACTCCTTGTAGGCACGCAGTACGGCTTCAGGAACTAACTTAGGCTCGGACGGTAGGTTTTTCACTACGAATCCCCCCTTTGCGCCGGTTGGGACAATTAGCGAATTCTTTACCCGCTGAGTCTTCATCAATCCTAGAACTTCGATCCGATAGTCGTCTGGACGATCGCTCCATCGAATTCCTCCGCGAGCCACCGGACCAGCCCTTAAATGGCAGCCTTCTACTATCGGTGAGCTGATGAAAATTTCAAAAAACGGCCTCGGCTGAGGAAGAAAATCGATCTTTGGCGAATCTAATTTGAGCGCAATCGTATCATCGCCGCGATACAAACTTGTTCGCACAGTGTTCTCGATTAAAGCGCGCATCTGTCGAAAAGTTCGATCCGCGTTGATGTCCGTTACGTCACGGAGAGATTCAATTAAGATTTGACTCTCGGCGGCAAACGAGTGAAGTCGTTCTGCCGTAGAGTGGGCGTACTCAGGATTAAACTTTAGATCGAAGAGCTGCCATAGCTTGGCAGCGAGTTGCGGATGTTCGCTGATGGCGCGCGACACAGCGATTCTAGAGATCAATCTAGATGTCTGCCATAAAAGGCGACAATAAGCACGCAGTGTGCTTACTGCTCGATACGGTAACGCAACCTCCGTATGCAGCGAATTGAGTGGGTCTATGTCCGTTTTCCCATTGAGCGCTCGAGCACAAACGACCCCTACATTATTCTTAAAATTGTCCGGATCTATGGCAATTCGTGAGCGAGTTCGCACCCGGAATCGAGTTGATATCACACGCTCACGTCCGATCGGAGTAATTCTCCAACTTCGTTCGTTTACGACTTCAAATCCAAAGCTCTCAAGTGCTGGAACACATTTCGAAATAGTCATTTCACGCGATGCGCTATAAATCACTATCGTAGCTTTATGCGGTTCTGAGGGCTCGAAGTTAGATAGGGTAATCGCTACTGGATTGTCTGATGAAAGTGATTCGATCGCCTCAATGTCTTGAACGCAATCCTGAGCCGATTGTAGGCTCTGATATTCCGAAGAAAACGCTGAGTAATACCGAGCTACGATCTCCTCAGCAGCGGAGTTGCCTTGGCGGCGCAGTTCTACCTCGAGGTCTGAGTGCCAACTTCTAGCAAGCGCTTCAAGTTCACCCTGGAGACTACTTAAGTTTAACGATCCTTCGGCCACCGCAACTCGGGCGTAAAGGCGCACCATCGGACGATTCGCTATATCTATGTGCATCTCATCGATGAATGGGACGCTTCCGAAGCGCTTCTCTAAATGATCAAAAAATTCATGACGAGTATTAGTCTGGTAAACTTCCCCCAGCTGGTACGCGGCAACGGATACTAAGCGCGCAACTTCGTTTTGCCACACAGTCACAGCGGTTTCTTTGCTCGTTCCGATGTCTATTACTGAGCTAACGATCGCATTCAGCTGCTCAACGCTCAACGAAAAGGCTTCTTCTTTAGGAAGGCTATCAATAATGTTTGCAACGCTTTTCGTGTCGTGAGTATTGGAGGCGATCCGTTCATTTTTTACGATCTGAGCGAACCTCTCTCTTAATAGCGGGATCGACTGGCATTCCTGGCCCAGTGCTCGTGACGTAAACAAGCCGGTAACAAAAATCTTCTCACCATTTATCCCTGAAACGATAATGTTGGTTAATAGCTTGAAGCGGTGAAGCGGAGATTCGAATCGCGAACTGAAACATTCAACTGGCAAATTCGGCGTTTTAATGCTGGCCGCAGAGTGAGACGAGAACTCCAAAAGAAGGTCCGTACCATGTGCTGATTGCGGCCCGAGTAATCCAAGTTTTGCGTCTCCACTGGCCACGCCAAAAATATTGAAACCCTCATTTGTTAACCAGTCGATAAAAGCGCGAGTCTCTCCTTGAACTGGCGCTGCGCGTAATAAACTCTTCATCTCGCCATACGCATCCGTGGCTAGTGACAATTCACGCAGCGACAATTTTAGCATCGACTCGACGGCTTTTAGCTCGGTGCTAGATTGCGTGGATGCCCAAACCACCGTCAACGCGAACGGCTTTCCAGCAACTAGGATCACGGGATGTAAAACGGCGCGCGGACTAAGTTCGCAACTTCTGCAACATTCAAGAATTGTGTTCACCACGAATGGGCGGTCGGGAATCACTGAGACGATAAGCCCATCGTCTAAAGATATCTCAAAAGCAGAAGCGTTTGAGGCCGATGCTTGATCGACTGCTGATAGCACCAATTTTATCATGTTAGTGAGGGTCGAAGATAATTTCGACTGTACCATCTCGGTTGGAACGCGGGCGAGGAGAGCTTCTATCCAAGCTTTTGCTTCGGTAGCTCTACCTTGGTCGAGTCGCATAACGGCTGACTCAATAAGTTGTTGTCTTGCTGCTGAATCGTTCGAGTCGGTGTTCATATAAACTTAGTAAAAACAATCTAGAACCCACTCCGTGCTGGGTGCGGGGGAAACATACTAGCAACTCTAACATTGCAAGTCATGATACCGGCAAGCTGATAACACCTTGTTTTAATTGACAAATTTATGACTAGATTAGCCCATTGGCGTTGTTAGCGATGAGAAACGACATGGCTCTGGTGCTTAGTGGGGCGGCATCAAAATATAGTACGCTAATCGTGTTCTCTAGCCCTGAAGTCGTTATTGTGTTTTTGGGGCGGATGAATTTCGTTACAGGACCGTTTATTTGAACGCATCGCTTGTCACTATCGCTTCTTTTACCACCGTTCCGGAAGCCGAGCTTGCGCGTGGATTGTTGGCGAGTCATGGAATCGAAGTGACGCTTACAAATGCAGCTACAGTAAATCTTCAGTGGGCGTTATCAAACGCGTTGGGCGGTGTAGGGGTGCAGGTGTCGGAGCAAGATGCTGAAGAAGCCAAAAAAATTCTAGCGGATCGGGTAGCGCCAGTGCTGGCCGACGAAGGTTGGGGAGCGTGTGTGAATTGTGGAAGCAAGAGCTTGGAGGTGCAGCTAAATAAACGCGCTACGATGTGGACCTGGATACTATTAGGGATTCCTCTGCTTCGCCCGTCGTACTTGTATCGATGTAGGGATTGTGGAAATGAAATGACGGAAACGAATTAGGGAACATTAGTTAATGTCGACCTCTCCATAATTCTGTAAAGCCTACTCTTATCCCGTGCAAAAAATCGCATCGTCGCATTCATAACTGTTGATATTCCTTCACTCTTGACCACCCAAATCGCTCACGACAGTAGGCAGTCAGCGCACAAGCCAATTTCTCAGAGGAATCAAAGCCAAGCTTTTCGGGACGAAAGATCTCATTCCCCAAAACGAGATGCCCTATGACCTAACGATGTTGCAGAAGGAGAAGAGCACGATCCTGCAGTGGATGTAGCGCCTCCACCTCCAGTCTAAATGTGGAGGTATCCAAAGCGCACGCTGACTTGGGGCCGATCTTAGCGATAGTTGAGCTCGTTGCGTCAGCCCATCTAAAAGTGGAGTTGAGCATTCGCATATTCTCAGGAAAGTATCCGTCCAACAGGTCGATGATCTCAGCACGCCGTGCAGCGTCCGTTCCTCAACAAGAGGCACCGATAGGCGATCCCCAGTTGGTTGAGAGCATAGATTCATGAGATTTGTGTCTATAGCTGGGTATAGATAGCCAGTAATCTAAGCGGGCGGCTCCTGTCTCGATTAAATTGAGCATCCCCGCACTTCTTGCGTAACAACCCCGCAAAAGATCGAACAGCTTAAAGCGAATCCACCGAAAATAATGCAGACTCGTTGCAAGTTGAGTGAATCGTTACATCGCCAAACAGCATCTCGCGCCTAAAATTTGTAACATTTTCGCACTAGTTACGGATCCACCGAACACAACGTCAAAAACTTATCATCAGACAAAAAGCTGGTACGACTATTGCCAATGAACTGACACGGTCCGTTCACTGCGGTGTCAGGTCAGTGACGGTTTTCAGTCTATGGATGGTTTTAAGCTCGCTAAGGAAAGCTCACTATGCAGGTTCTTCAACACTCTGGCTCGGCCTCTACTCTCGGTGACGCAAATAACGCTAACCCACTCCGGCAGACATCTTTCTCCGGAATTGTAAGCGAAAACGTCAAAATGCAGAACGTGTTTGCGTTGATCTCAAAGGTCGCACGAACAAGTTCCACGGTCCTAATTCTCGGCGAAAGCGGGACAGGTAAGGAATTGATTGCGAAATCGCTTCACAAGCTTAGCGGTCGAACTGGCAGAATGGTGCCAGTCAATTGTGCAGCTATACCGGAAGATATTTTAGAGAGTGAATTATTCGGTCACGAGAAAGGATCTTTTACTGGCGCATCAACGGCGAAGGTTGGACGGTTTCAAGCTGCGCAAGGCGGCACAATATTCTTAGACGAAATCGGCGACATGACTCCGAAGCTGCAAGTGAAGCTTTTGCGTGTTTTGCAAGAGCGTCGAGTTGATCCAGTCGGCTCCACTCGTTCAATCGATATCGATGTACGTGTCATCGCAGCAACTAACAAAGATTTGCGTGCTGAAGTTAAGGCTGGGCGATTCCGCGAGGACTTGTACTATCGCCTCCAAGTAGTTCCTATCGAGCTTCCAGCTCTGCGCGAGCGCGGAGATGACGTGGAGCTTCTTGCAAGATTCTTTATGGATCGATGCTGCAGAGCAGGTGGTCGTGATGTGCTTGAGTTCTCAAGCGAAGCACTTACAGCTATCAAACGCTACCCATGGCCTGGAAATATTCGGGAGTTAGAGAATCTAATCGAGCGACTCTCAATTCTAGCGGAAGGCTCATCAGTTAGCTCACGTGATTTACCGGACTATATCGCACGAGGCGATGCGTCAGGATTCGCCACCCTTAGTGGTCCAGCGACGAGAGTTTTCGAGACTAATGAAACTATTCCAACGGAAGGGCTCGATTTCAATGCAGTAGTTGATCGATTCGAAACCCAACTCATTACCCAAGCTTTAGAGCGCACTGGATGGAATAAGAAAGCTGCAGCGGAGCTGTTGCACCTGAATCGAACGACTCTGGTCGAGAAGATTAAGAAGAAGGGACTTGAGAGTCAGGTAGAGGTGTTCACTGATACAGCGCACACCAATCTCGGCAACGCTTCTCGTCCACGTGAGCTATTCGAGTAGATCGCTGATTATCACCCGTTGAACCTCAAGGAGGAACTTGAAACGTAAATTTCAGATACTACTACTCGCAATTGCCGTCGTCTCGACGACAGCTAGCGCGCAGGCACCGATCGACATTGAGCGTAAGGCTGCTGATGGTGAGTACATGGCAGCTCTTGCGATGTATGACCGCATGCCACGTCGCACAGCTACTCCATTAAGTATTATCGCAGCGGCAAAAAGCGCGTGGGCGTTAGGATTAGTCGATCGAGCATTGGCTGAATACGATGTTGCGCTTCGCTCAGGTGTCCTTTCGCAACTAGAGGCAGCGAGAGTTCACTTCGCCAAAGCAGCCATATATCTCCAAGATAGCAAACCCGGCCTTTCGATTCTTTCGATCGACCAAGGACTAACATTACTGCGCGACCCATCGCCCCTTAGGGGCACGATGTATGTCCTAAAAGGGCAGGCCCTAGCGGAGCAAGGACTTCATCCAGCAGCTGTTACGGTGTTAACTCGGGCAAAGAGTGAGATCGGAGAAGAGTCCGAAATTGAATTAAATTATCTCCTGGGTGTTAGCCTAACTCAGATCGGACGTTATGTTGAAGCAAAGGAGGAGTTAAAGAAGATCCCTAGCTCACACGAACGTGCCCCAGATGGCATTCGTGAGTTGATCAGAATATCAGATGCTGAACAGGACTATGCGAAGGCCGCTATGTGGGTAGCGAAGGGTAGAGAAGCGTACCCGGATGCATTTTTGGATGGTTGGTACGACTACCTATTGGTAGTTGGAGCGATCGCCAACGATAAAAACGATGCAGAATCTCGCGATGAAATTAAGCGTTTACGGGATGCTGCGGTTGCAAGACTCCCAGCGAGCGATAGCTGGCTAGCGCTAATCGTGGCCTCCACTGAGCAACACTCGTGGAGAAAAACGCAGCCCAAATTGGAGCGGCGAAAATGAGCACCCCGCTACGAGCTAGATCAACAGTTCAGCAGACAGCTGAGTCTTCAGATTCAGCCCAGGCTTCTTTAATGAAGATGATGGATCGTTTCACCGTGGCGAGTGCCCGCTTAAGTGAACGCCACGAAAGTTTGACGGCTGAGATAGAGTCGTTGCGAGAACGGCTGCGAGTTAAGGACGAAGAGCTTGCCCGCGCAGAGCGACTATCAACCCTCGGCGCAACGGCGGCCGCCTTGGCTCACGAAGTTCGCAATCCGCTAGGCTCGATTAAATTGTTTCTGTCTTTGCTACGCGAGGATATCGGCGCAAACACGCAATCTGGAAAGCTTCTCAACTCCATAGAGAAAAGTGTTACGAATCTCGATCATGTAGTCAGCAATATGTTGCAATTCGCTGCTGATAAACCGTGCCGCCTACAGCCATGTAGTCCAGCAATCGTAATGGAAGAGGTCACTGCGCAGATCACTAATGATCATCCTGAGTTAAATCTCGTCGTCGAGGGAGAATGTAGCGTGCGGGTTATGTTCGACGATTCAGCGTTGCGTCAGATCGTTTCAAACCTTTGGCGCAATGCAGGGCAAGCGATGCGTTGGAAAGGAGACATTGTAACGAAACTCTGGATGACCAATGAGTACTGGGGATTCTCGGTACACGACTCAGGTCCTGGAATTCCTGAAGTCCTGCTTTCTAACTTGTTTGATCCGTTTGTCACGGGTCGGCAAGAAGGTACCGGATTAGGATTGGCGATCGTTCGCAGGTTAGCTGAGCAACATCGCGGCACAATTGTCGCAAAAAATGGATCTTCAGGGGCAATTTTTGAATTACGGTTTTTGAAAGGGGTTATATGACCAGCAATAATGGGCAAACGACGCGAGTACTGCTCGCCGACGATGACGCGCAGATGCAGCTAGCGGTAACTGCATGTTTGGAGCGTCGCGGGTACGCAGTCACCGTAGTCGGTGATGGCGCAGCAGCGGTAAGGG
This sequence comes from Bdellovibrionota bacterium, assembly GCA_041739515.1. Taxonomy (GTDB): domain Bacteria; phylum Bdellovibrionota_C; class UBA2361; order UBA2361; family UBA2361; genus JBGSNS01. Next base: position 1,503 of record JBGSNS010000098.1, on the reverse strand, counting down.
CGTTAGAGGAGGAGGGTTTCGATTTAGTAGTTACTGACCAGCGCATGCCTGAAATGACCGGTCAGGAGTTGTTGGCTGAAATTCAAAAACGGGAAATGACAGTGCCGGTCATAATGATCACCGCGCACGGTACTATTACCCAAGCCGTTGAAGCTATGCAGGCTGGTGCTGCTGACTTTATCACCAAACCATTTGGTCTAGAGGATCTAGTACGTGTTGTTGAACGTGTTCTTAGCCCGGAAGCTGAGTCGTATCGCAAACAAGGAAAGCGCGGAGCTAAGGGGCGTCCAATCGTCACAACCGACCCGATGATGATTCGAATTCTTGAAGTGGCAGAAGCTGTATCCCGCAGCGATGCAACTGTGCTTATTCAGGGTGAGTCAGGTACCGGTAAGGAGCTGATTGCTAGATTTATTCACTCTAGTTCAGCGCGTAGTAACAATCCGTTCGTAGCGGTGAACTGTGCTGCATTGCCTGAAAATCTATTGGAAAGCGAGTTGTTCGGGCATGAGAAGGGTGCATTTACAGGTGCACAATCTCGTAAAATCGGGAAATTCGAACTTGCACACGGTGGAACGATACTGCTCGATGAAGTCTCTGAGATGGATTTGCTGCTGCAGGCTAAGCTGCTGCGTGTGCTCCAAGAACGTGAGGTAGATAGAGTTGGTGGGCAGAGTCCGGTGGCCGTGGACGTAAGAGTCTTGGCTACGACGAATCGGAACTTGGAAAGTATGGTTCGTTCCGGAAAATTTCGCGAGGATCTTTACTATCGGTTAAACGTAATTCCTTTAACATTGCCGCCTTTGCGTGAGAGACCCACTGATGTGAAGTTATTGATTGAGCACTACATGCGGCATTATCTTGGAGAGAAGGCACCCGCACTTTCCGCGGAGGTGATCGCTCAACTGCAAAGCTATCGTTGGCCAGGCAATATTCGTGAACTACAAAACGCTGTAGAGCGGGCTGCAATTTTGTCGCGTGGGAACACGCCGAAGAGCTCTGACTTTATGCTTGGCATGAGCGGATCTGGGATCAACTCGTTGGCGGCGACGAGTCACGGCGTGGTAGCTAGCGGATTGGAGTCACAAGTTGAGCAGGTTTCGGGTGATAGTCAGACCACTTCATTGCCAATGGCTTCAGAGACTCAAAATGAGGCAGGAACGGCCGCGGATGGTCTGAGAATCCGATCTGGGCTTACCGTACAGGAAATGGAGAAACGTCTGATTGTAGAGACGCTCAAAGCTACCGACGATAATCGCACCAAAGCAGCAGAATTATTAGGCATTTCAATACGAACCTTACGCAATAAACTAAACGAATATCGAATGGGCAGCGAGGGTGAAGCTGACTAGCCAGGACAGCTCCTGACGAATCCCCACGAAAGTGCACAATATATGTAATATAGCTAAACAGTTACGAATCTTTCGATAGCCAATGATGGCGACACTCGGGGGTATTCCCGACATCCCTTCGGCGCTCGCCGTAAGAAAGAATACGTAGTTC
>JBGSNS010000096.1:0-23355 GCA_041739515.1 Bdellovibrionota bacterium | reverse complement strand
CCATAATTGGGTTTTTCGAGGGGGAGTTAGGGAATGTTACACGTAGCCAAACCGGCACCAGAGTCCGTGCAAATTAGCCCAGAGGTTTCGGCTGGACTTACCGGCGCGATGCCTAGTGTCGAGATAGGGGTCGATGCAGGCCCTACCCGCGCCTCCGAGAGACAATTCAAGGGAGGAGCAGCCGTTGGCTCAGAACCGACCGTTATCGTAGAGCTAGATTCTAATCCACAGGTGACCGGCGTACTCGCCAAAATTAGCCCGAATGTCACGGTCAAACAAACTGCCCCCGGCGAAGACGCCGCACTCAGTGCAATCGACGCAGGGTCAGCATCTGACACCTATCTATTCGTCAATTACTACAATGGCAGGCCATTAGCAGATCATATTAAGAACGAGTTGGCAGCTTAGGTCTGGGACCGCTGACCGCTGGTCCGCACGATCGCTTAGTTGAGTTCGATCAAGCGGACCAGCGGTCCGCGGTCCGACCGGTCCGACCGGTCCCAGCAGTCCCAGCAGTCCCAGCAGTCCCAGTGGTACCGTCCCTACTCCGCCTGTCGACGTAGAAAGGTCGGGATCTCGAATTTCTCTTCAGACTCTCCACCCATCACCGATACTTTTCGTAGTTTGATCACATCCGCAGCTGAAGACGGTTGTCCGGTTGAAGTTCCGCCAACTGCCGTACCAGCTCCTGCGCCGTCCTTGCCTCGTCGCATAAACGCCGGCATATCAAGCTTTTCAGAACCAGCTCCTTGGTTATTCATCAGACCCGGGGTGAGACTTGCATCCACCTTAGCCTTCGCCTCAAATCCGGTCGCAATAACGGTGATACGGACTGAATCCTCGAGCTTCGGATCGATGACCATTCCCCAGATGATGTTAGCATCGTCGTGCGCTTCTTCCTGGATAAGCGCCGCTGCTTCGTTAACTTCAGGCAACGTGATATCCGGCGAAGCAGTAACGTTGATAAGAACGCCACGTGCACCGTGAATTGAAATATCTTCAAGCAACGGACTAGTGATAGCTTTTTGTGCAGCTTCGATCGCTCTGTTAGCACCCTTAGCTTCACCGGTACCCATCATCGCCATGCCCATCTCTGACATGACCGCGCGTACGTCAGCGAAGTCGACGTTTACGTGTCCTTCGTAAAGAATCAGATCGCTGATTCCTTTCACGGCCTGGAACAAAATGTCGTCAGCTTTGCGGAAGGTATCCAACAACGTGGTATTTCTGCCAGCAACGGACAATAGGCGCTGATTCGGGATCGTGATCAAAGTATCAACGTGCTTACTTAGCTCCTCGATTCCTCGTTCAGCATTTTTCATTCTACGCTTTCCCTCGAATAGGAAAGGTTTCGTTACAACACCGACCGTCAAGCAACCAAGCTCTTTAGCAACCTGGGCAACCACTGAAGATCCTAGCGTTCCAGTTCCACCGCCACAGCCTGCGGTGACAAACACCATATCCGCTCCAGTAAGTGCTGTCCGGATCGTCTCTTCGCTTTCTTTCGCTGCGGAGAATCCGCGGTCTGGATCAGCTCCAGCTCCGAGACCTCGGGTGGTCTCTTCGCCTAAGAAAATCTTATTAGCTGCCGGCGATGATTGGAGCGCTTGCGCATCGGTGTTCGCAGCGTAGAATTCGACTCCCTGCAGGCCACTACGAATCATGTTGTTGACCGCGTTAACTCCTCCCCCACCGATCCCGAAGACTTTAATCTTCGCCATGTGGGCGCTGAGCTTCATCGCTAGATCCTTGTTGATGTCTCCCCCTGCAATGTCAGAAACGATCCCACCAACATTTTTCGAATCAGCGCTCTTATTATTATCCGTCATATATTTTCTCTACCCTAAAGGTCCTGCCCTAAAGCCCAACTAAATATACTCTAAAGTACCTGCGAATATCCAAATCACCCCGGCCAAAATATCCCGAAACCGCCCTCCAAGGCCTGCCGCCCTACAACAATCCCTTCTGTCATGCGGTTTGTTTAGCTTAGTTAAACTACGACCGCCATAAAGTAAAGATTTTTGTAAAGGTGTTTGAACTTGGAACCATAAAATCCTACGAGGTCAAAAAGCAATTTTCTGGCCCGGAAACGGTAGCACGTCTGGCCTAGAGCACCAATGGTTAGCGCTCAAGGTTTCTAGGAAATCCTCCGACTAACTGTATGGGGAGCCGTCATGGGAAGAGATACACAGGTACATCCTAGGCCTGTCGCTGTAGGCGACGGAATAGATGCGCTTATCACCATGATTGAAGGCGGAGAAGAGCCCCGCTGCATCTACGATTATATAGTTGAGGCAGCGTGCAATACCCCTTCGGTGGCAGCAGCCGCGCTCTACTTGTCGACAGAACGGGCTAATGAAGTGCCCATCCTAGTGGCTGCTAGCGCCTCTTTCCCAGTGGAGCATAGCGACGAGATCTACGCTCAGCTTGAGACCCCAGTTACAGGCATGCGTCGCATCGATGTCGTGTGTCTCGGTGCTGCGGTTGGCGCGCTCGTCGTAATTGGGCCGGAAGAGCTTTCAGAAAGAGTTATTCCGCATCTAAAAACGCTAGCTCACAATGCGGCGGTGGTGTTCGAGCGCAGCAGACTATCAACCACGTTGCAGCATTTTCTCGATCGTATCCAGGTCTTTAATGAGCTCAATCAGTTAATTGTAGGCAAAGTTGGTTTGCCGCGCCTAGTTAAGACGTTAACCCGTGACGCAGCATTTCGCTTCGGGGCCGAGCTCTCGCTAACGTTTATGCTAAGCGACGATCGAGCAACGGTTTCTTTAGAGGGAATTTTTGGATGTCCTCCTGCCTCGGCCCCGGCAAAGATCGATGCCGGCGAGGGAATTATCGGGCAAGTTCTCCGTCTCGGGGGCCATTTATCCGTATCCGATCTTTCTAAGGTAGCTGCTCACGGATTACCGTTTCTTCGAGACGAAGGTGCGTGCTCACTTGAAATCTGTTGTTTAGAGATACACGGAGAAATTCTAGGCGTTATTTTGTTGGCGTTTCGCAACGAGACTACGTTCTCCGCCAACGAGCTCACCCGCTTCGAAGAGTTTTGCCAAGGTGCAGCCGTTGCGATTTCAAACGCCCGGACTCAGGAACGACTACGTACCCACACTGAGCACTTAGCTGAATTGGTGGAAACGCGAACCAAGGACTTACAAGTACAAACGAAAGTGGCGGAAGAGGCGAATCAAGCCAAGAGCCGCTTCTTGGCAAACATGAGCCACGAGTTGCGCACTCCACTAACAGCGATAGTCGGCTACGGCAGCATTCTAACCGATGGTATTTTCGGTCCCCTAAACGACAAACAACAAGACGCACTGGTGGCGATTGTGCGGTCGAGTGAGCACTTAAAGAGCTTAATCGATGATGTGTTGAATCTTGCACGAATCGAATCCGGCAAAGAAAATGCGGAGCCGACTCGCGTCGCACTCGGGGAAGTTCTCCATCAAGCACATAGATTAATGCTGCAACAGGCGATCACAAAAGGTGTGAACATCAAACCGATCGAACTTAGCGAGGAACTTCTGAGCGAGTGCTTATTTGTAGACGCAAAGCATATTAACCAGATCATCATCAATCTAATGTCGAACGCAGTAAAATACACCCCATCAGGTGGCAGCGTTTGGCTTTCGGCAGAGGTGGTAGTCGATAAGATTAGAGTTAATGTTCATGATACCGGAGTGGGATTATCTCCGCAGAAGATAGAACGATTATTCGAGCGCTTTGAACGCGGTGAAGATACCTACAGCAAACATCAGGAAGGCACTGGGATCGGATTGAATTTAACGAAGCATTTAATCGAACTAAATGGCGGACGCGTCGGCGTGGAGAGTGTGGTTGGCAGCGGCTCAACGTTCTGGCTCCTACTTCCAAGAGCATCAGCGGAACAGTTTGCAGTAGTGGAGCCTGACAAGAACCCTGCCCTAGCACGGCTTGATGGTCTAAACGCTCTGGTCGTAGATGATAATGCGGACACCTTGTCAGTTCTACGCACAGTGTTGGAAGCATCCGGCGCGACCATAACGACCGCCGCGTCGGTGAACGAGGCACGCGAGAAGTTCGCAGTTGGTGGTTTCGACATCGTTCTGACCGACTTAGCGATGCCGGGAGAGAGCGGACTAGCACTGATATCGCATATACGCGGACAGTCCGATAAATCGGCCGGGATTCCGGTAATCGTACTCTCAGCTTGTGCTTTCGATAACGATAAACAAACAGCGCTTGAGGCTGGCGCTTCCATGTTTATTCCGAAACCGTTTAGGCCGACTGAGATTATTCGTGGCGTGCGACAAGCAACCCTTGCCTCCGCAATGAAAGCAAGGAGGGTGCCGTAGATGAAAACTTTGCACGCCTTCTCTGAACTAGCAGATTCTCGTGGCAGTCCAGCGTTCGGTCGGGAAGATGATTTGAATATTTTAAGTCGGCGATTGACGCGTCGCAGTCAGGAGTGAGATCGTTAAGCATGGCGGAAAATCAAACAGCACCGACGTCAACTCCCCAGCCTCAAGATAAATTCTTGGAAAAGCTGCGTCGAGCACTCGTCGCCGATGGCGACTTTCCCGCCAGCGCTAAGATCGTCGGAGATCTCAGACGCATCACCGCGGAACCCAACGCTTCCGCGAGCCAGATCGCTGAAATTATTTTACGTGAACCATCCCTTGGTGCCAGAGTTTTACACGTCGTAAACAGTTCCTTTTATAGACGCTCAAAGCCGATCATGACCATTTCGCAGGCAGTCATGCAGCTCGGCATGAAGCCGCTGGCTGAACTGTGCTCTGGAATGGTCTTGATGCAAAAGTTCGGCACCGTATCGAGACGAGGTCACGCATTCACAAAGTGTCTTTCGCGGCTGGTCACGAGCTCACTACTAACCGGTGTGCTTGCGCAGAAGGTGGCGGGGAAATCTTCGGCAAAAGACGATTACGGATTTCTAGTCGGATCCCTTGCGGAAATGGGCCCGCTTCTGCTTGCTTATTATTTTCCTGATATCTACGAAAACGCCGCTAAGCGTGCCACAGAACGTGGGACCTCGATCGATGTTGCTATTCAAGAACTCATCGGATTAACTCCGATGCAGTTGAGTTTAGAAGTTGTGAACAGCCTACAACTTCCTGAATTTTATAAGGCGATCCTCCTTACAGCCAGCGGGGCCAAGCCACCGGTTTTGATGCTGCCGTCGCAACAACAAATCTTGCCAATAGCAGCAAAAGTCATCGAAACCTCAATATTGGTCTCAGAGTGCTTAGCTGAAGGAGCATCGAAGGAAAAGCTCGACGCGGTGTTGAGTTCAGCCAACAAAGCACTTGGGCTAACCGAGGATGAGATGGGTCACGTCATGGCCGGACTTGCGAAGGGATTCGCCGATCACTGCTCTAGCGTCGATATCCACCTCCCTGAATTACCGCAGTATTTGGAATCTTATTCTCCAGCGGGTACTGATACGACTGACGGTGAAGGCACTGGAGAGCTGGCAGCGGGAGAACGAAGCGACAAACTCACCGCGTACCTCGACGAACTTAAACAAGCGATCGCCGATAAAGAGCCGACCGCATCCGTGATCACTACTGTAATGGAAACACTAGCCTGGGGTATCGGCTACGAGCGCGTAATCCTTTTGCTTCCTGGAATTGGAAAACGCACGTTGGTTGGTCGAATGGGACTTGGCGCTAAATTAAAAATGGACTGCAGATCTATCGAAAAGCCGGTGCAATCTTCCAGCCAAGTGTCGATCGTAAAGTGTTTCTTGTCCGGCAAGCCGCTGTATGGCGGAACACCGCTCTTGGATGATGGCAAGCCGGTGATCGCTTTACCGATCGGCATCGGATCTAAAACTATCGGGGTTGTATATGCGGATCGTGTGCAGGGCGTGGAGTCAGGCATTCCCGCCGCTGAGCAAGCGACTCTGACCTTGTTGACAGAACTGCTTGATAAATCGATCCCATCTGCAGGATAAGAAACTTTTCGTGTGGGGAATATGACATCGAACGATGCGAATGACACAAAACCCGGATTGAGCGCCGTTATCGTAGACGATGACCCTGCTATCCGCGGCCTCGTCGAAGCGGTTTTGAGCGCTGAAGGTTACGCAGTGTCTCCATTTGGGGAAGGAAAATCTGCTTGCGAAGCATTGGAGAAATCCGAAGTGCGACCGACTGTCATCGTGTTAGATATGATGATGCCTGGCATGCACGGCCTTGATGTGCTCACCAGGATTAAGTTGCGTCCAGAACTCGCTTCAATTCCCGTAATAATGCTAACCGCAGAGTCCTCTCCACAGGACATGATGAGCGGTTATGCTCACGGCGCCGACTACTACATAACTAAGCCATTTACCCGCCAGCAATTGGTATTCGGGCTTGGGGTAGTTTCTAACAAGAGCTGAGCGATTTTTCGCTCGATTCGCGACTTGCGGGGATCGTTATCCACCTGCAAGAATCGGTGCTCTAAGAATGGACGCAAGATGAGCTTCGCCGATCAAATGCAAATCTGGGTCATGGCCCAAAGTGGGATGACCGTCTACGGCGCGATCGGGCTGTTGCTGATGGGCGGTGTAATTGGACTGCCAATCCCGGAAGATTTTCCGCTTATCCTTGGTGGAATTCTAGTCCAGCTCGGGAAATGCGATCCGCTAGCGATGTTTGCCGTGGCTTATACCACCATCGTTGTCGGCGATATTCTTATTTTCTGGATTGGTCGCTGGAGCGGACCTGCACTGTTTAGACTTAAGTGGTTTTCGACTCGCTCTGCTAAAACGAGGCTAAAACGTGTGCGTGTCAGCATCGAACGTCGTAGTATCCTCGCAGTATTTTTAGCCCGCCATATTTTCTACATTCGAACTGTTACGTTTCTCTCTTGCGGTGCGTTAAACATGCGCTTTATGCGATTTCTCATCGCCGACATGCTGGCGGCGCTTATCAGCGTTCCGCTGATGCTGACGCTCGGGTATTTTGCGGCCTCGCATTACGACTTCATGATGGATGTGATTACTGAGGCAAAATTTCTGTCAGTCTTGATCGGATTCGGTGTTGCCTATTGGCTGGTTAGACGACACAGGCTCACCTCGGCCCGATCCGGTGCTGCAGCGAAAGACTAGCAAAAACTTAGTCACCTATTTTTAGAGTAAATTTTGTACTTCGCTCCCTAACATCTTGCGAAGCGCAGTCGGCAACTGCTCAGAAGACACTGCTCCGCCGTACGACCCGGAAAATTCGCTGACAATTTTTCGCTTTTCATCAAGCACCAACCAATGCGGAACGCCACTGAAACCAGCCGCACGCTGATAATGAGAGTCCGGGTCGAGAAAAGTAGCGCCGGAAAATTTACGTGCAAACTGACTACAACGTTGCGCTGAGTCACCACCAACGATTACTTTAAAACCGACATCATCCCGGCTACTGACTCGCGTTGCAACTTGGTTAATAAAGCCGACAGAACCGTGGCATGCTGGACACCATGGAGTTACATAGGCAACCAAACAACGTCGCTTAGCTTCGCATGGATCAGAACCAATATTGGAGCTAGATGCCGATGTGAGATTAATCGATGGCAGCACTATCGATTTTCTTGGACTGAAGAAAATCGTCAGCATAAGGATAGGCAGCACAAACCACCCTATATATGACTTTAATCCCTTTGAGTTACTACTTGCTGGTTCAACGGCGCCATTGACCTTAGATTCCGAGTAGCGATTCTGTCGACCATCAGCAAAACACGACGCACAAAGCGCGTTGTTCTGCATCGATGTTTTACCGCAGCGCAAACAGTCCACAACATCATGGTACCATGAAACGAGAAGTCGTTGCCACAAGTGAAAGTAGAGAAATTCTCAGTGAAGACGCTAAAAACTTTTTTTTCTCACCACAAAGATGATTGGATAAGACAGATTCACATTCGCCATCCGAATCGACTAGATGAGCGTCCTGGAACTGAGAACCTCGAATTGAGCTCACTTTCGAAACGAATAGGGATGGCATCTCTATTCAATCCGAAGTTACATATCGCCATGAGTTCACTTTCACACCTAGAAGCTAGAGCAAGTCACATCTATTCGTCCTCGCGAGAACAGGTCTTTGATGCCTGGCTTAACCCTGCCGCTATCGGCAATTGGATGTTTGGTCCTGCGGTGCGCGAAGAGGAGGTAGTGAGCATAGACATAGATCCATGCGAAGGTGGGGAGTTTTCTTTTCTAGTAAATCGCGGCAACCAAGTGATCGATCATATCGGTACTTACGCAAAGATCGATAGGCCGAGCCGACTAGAGTTTGACTGGGGAGTGAAAGGCATGTCGGATAGTTCCAGAGTGGCGATCACTATTGAGCCACACGATCGCGGATGCAAATTAGATCTCGTGCACTATTTAGATCCAGCTTGGGGGGAATATTTAGATCGCAGCGTTGCGGGTTGGGGGAATATGCTTGCGGTGCTGGAGAAACATTTATCCGCTGGTATCCAGGACAACGCTACATAGTCCATGAAAGCTATTTGCTTCACACCACTTCAGACGCGCGATCTAAATTAAAAATTCGGCGAAATTAAGAAAGCGGGCTCCCTACCGAAGAAAAATAACCGTGAGGAATGTTTCCTCGCGGGCACTTTTCTCGATAGAGAGCCCGCGAAACGTTCCTGAATCAACCCAAAACCGAAATCACGCAGCGGATTTGATGTAGCCACGCTTGATGAAATCAGTGATCGCCTCCTCTTGGCTGCGATACAATTTCGTAACCTGCTCCGAGATGAACGGTGAGGGATTTCGTTTGGGCTCCCACACCACAAACACCTCTTTGCCGGTAAAGTGCGCGTGCTGCAACTCGCGTTCCACTCCGGAGGACAGCCCAGGCATTCCACCAGGCAGCTCCGGAACGAGACTCACGATTATGTCGCCGCCATCGATCAGGCGGTAGTCGCGATCACAGATCTGCCGATCGACCTCATTCTCCACGGAAAGCAACTCTTGCGCCGGAAACTCGATTTCCACACCGTCGACAGTCGCGGTGACGAACTCCTTTCCTGCCTCAATGGCAGTGCGAGCCAGTTCCATGACCTGCTTCTCGTCTACGTCTCCAGGATCAGACACGATAAAGTGCTGCGCGAGACAATCCCGAAACGCATCAATACGGGCGAGGACATCAGGCATCTTCGCCACGTGCGTCATCGGAAAGCTCGGATACACCCGCTTCTTCTCCACCCCAGCGATCAACTCGGCCACAGTCCGAGCCCGTCGATCTCCTGGTCCTCGAGCGACCAGATAGAATGGAATCGGCTTCTCATCAACGAAACTCGCCAAAGTAGCTGAGGCGAGCTGTTCAGCTTCTCGAGCCACAAGCACATCCATCATCGAATGCGCCGTGGAAGAGTGTTTTTGCAATCTTGCCCAAACGTGATGGAAGTTATCCACCACGTTGAGAAAGATCGTCGGCGCAAACTCCGAAAGCTGATCTCGATCCTGCGCTCCGAACATGCCGTTGTGCCAACGGAAACATGCATGGGTGTTGAGCAGCGTGCACGGAGCATCCTTCGCGCGCTGCAACACATCCCGCATGATCGAACGTCGCAGCGCACGCAGCCTTCCACGATCCAGACTCAGGATTTCACCCTTCGGAATCGAAGGATCTTCCGCGTACATCAGCTTGCCCGTCTGCTCGATGTTGGGAGAAACCCCTAACGTCTGCAACTCACGCGCCACCGCACCCACAAATGGGTTTTTGTCGACTCCGACCTGACCCGTCAAAACCGCACGGATCTGTTTCTGAACCGAACTGCTGGACATAACTGCCCCTTTCTTGCCGGATGGCAACGTTGTGATGAAATTGGTGAAGCAAAAACCTTACTTCGGTAAGGACCTGCTTTGCGGAGGTTTTCTAGAAGCCTCCGCAAAGCGTGGTCCAACGTCTACTCAGGAGTGGGGAGAGAATTAAAGAGCGAAGGGCGGGACCGTATCACCCGCCCCACATCAACTCAAATGCCTCTTAATAATTAAGGCCAGTGTGGACGAAGCCGGACGGGCCCCGAGCTACAAACGCAGAACAGTCGACACCCAAGGATTGGCGACGGCTAACTTCTTGAAAAGACTAGTATTCGCGTTCATAGATTCGTGGGTGTCCAAATTGTCTTGTGCGCCGAACTCTTTAGTTTGACGCACATAAAGTCGAGATCTCGATCGACGGACTAGTTTGCATATGAAGTACTCTCGCCTGTTGCTTATAGCGACACTTACGACGCCCTTCTGCGTTGCAGGGTGGGCTCAAACTAATGCGCGGGGAATCTCCTCCCAAACTTGCCCCTACAATTGCCAGTCGGTTGGTCTCTCGAAATCGGAATGTAAAGATTGGCGGCGCGGAAATGAATGTTTCGTTGAAGATTTATCGGTATCAACTAAGCCTCTTAGAATTTGCTTAAGACCAGGATCGAACTCATTTAAATTACGTCGCACATGTAATGCTGCACGAGGTGAGTCGGAAGTTTCATTATCAGACTTAAAAGGCGAGAAAGGCGATACCGGAGCTACCGGTCCGGTCGGAGCCCAAGGCGAAGCTGGCAGCGACGGCGTGCAAGGAATTGCCGGTACAAACGGGACGGATGGATTCGACGGGAATGACGGCGCTGATGGGCAACTCAGAATCTACGGCGACGGCTCCGCTGGGTCTCGTTCGATTAGTGGAAGCGTCACGCTAAACGATGATAATTCGCAATATGTAAATTTTGTCGTCAACGGTGGAGCCACGTTGACTGTGGGTTCTGGGACTGTGATTCGATGCACGGGAAGTTTTCAGAACGATGGAACGATCACTATTTTACCGGCACTCCGCGATCAGCCGCGAGTGGGAGAGAACGGACGCGCGCTAATTAGTCCAAACTCTGGGGGGACAGAAGCGCCAGGAGGTGGCGGTGGATTTGCGCTTTCAAATGGAGTGGCCAAAGGGCTCGTTAAAGTTGGCTTATTAGGCGGAGGCAACGGGTACCGCGAGCAAAGTGAAACAGGGAGCGATGGTGGCGGGAACTTCACCGTCATCTGCGCAGGTGCTGTAACCAACAGTGGAATGATAACCGCCAACGGCGTCGACGCATCCGTTCCAGCGCGCGGCGGCGGAGCCGGTGGAATTGTAATTCTTGCATCGACAATATCCGTGGCAAACTCCGGATCGATTACAGCGAACGGCGCCGATGGTGGAGCGTTGGTTGCGACCGATCCAAGTAGCATCGGACATGGTCCAGGAGGAGGAGGTGGTGGTGGCATCGTGCATCTTGCAGCTCCCGCGATCTCGAATACCGGCAGCGTCAATGTCGCTGGTGGTGACGGCGGAGCAGCAGGTGGAGCTGGATCTATATCTGCGCCTGTCTATGTGGGTGGTGGAGGTGGAGGTAGTTCCGGAGGAGCAGGCGGGGATGGTGGAGCGGTCAATCCAGGAAATATCGGAAACTCTTCAACGGCAGCAGGAACGGCTGGAAGCCCGGGTCAGGTGATCCAATCCCTAATCAATCCCATCGCTTTATTATAAATCGCCCATACAAAGCTTCCGAATTGCAGCACCTCATTGCCTGGCTTTCGCCTAGTTAAAGACATCCGCCTCACGAAACTCAGTAGGTACTATCAGCGATCTCCGTAGCTCTTAGTCAGAGGAATTTGGTTTCTGGTCTACGCATACGAGTTCGATAGCGTCCCACACTCAATCGGCCTTTCAAGTCAGCCGAATCCTTATTCAAGGATATCACTACCCCTCTAGTTCTAACTCGCGGTTTCAATCTGCGACAAGTCATGAGAAGTCCAACTATGAAAGCATCAATTAAACGTTATCTCCAAATCGGAAAAGTCGTAGCGCTTGGACACGTTGTATTTTTTTGTGGAGTTGCCGTCGCGGATAATGGAAAGTCAAAGAATACGTCACAAGATTTTCATGCCGCACATGCGTCAGGCAAAAGCGATAAGGGAGATAGAGGGGACCGTGGTGAAAAAGGGGATCGCGGCGACAAGGGAGAGCGTGGCGATCATGGAAATCGCGGTGGAATAGGGCCAATCGGTTTGCAAGGACCCGCTGGTCCGATCGGGCCACAAGGTGAGACTGGGCCAATGGGCCCGCAAGGTGAAACTGGTCCGATGGGTCCGCAAGGTGAGAAGGGAGAATCGGGGGCGATTGGTGCCGTTGGAGCACAAGGTCCGGAAGGTAATAAGGGTGAACGCGGAGACGCGGGTGCGAGTGGCCCTCAAGGCGCACAGGGAATTCAAGGTGAAAAAGGTGAACGTGGCGAGATCGGTGCGCAAGGAGCTACGGGTCCCTCGGGAGCCAAGGGCGATCAAGGTGTGCAAGGAGAAAAAGGTGATACCGGCGCAGTCGGACCGCAGGGCGCTGCAGGCCCACAAGGTTTGACAGGCGAGCGCGGCGAAGCTGGCGCAGTCGGGCCGCAAGGCGTTCAAGGTGAAAAAGGTGAACGCGGCGAGATCGGTGCGCAAGGAGCTACGGGTCCCTCCGGAGCCAAGGGCGATCAAGGTGTTCAAGGCGAAAAAGGTGATACCGGCTCCGTCGGACCGCAGGGTCCTGCAGGCTCACAAGGTTTGACAGGCGAGCGCGGCGAAGCAGGCGCAGTCGGACCGCAAGGCGTTCAAGGTGAAAAAGGTGAACGCGGTGAGATCGGTGCGCAAGGAGCTACAGGCCCATCGGGAGCTAAGGGCGAGCAAGGTGTTCAAGGCGCAAAAGGTGATACCGGTGCAGTCGGACCGCAGGGTCCCGCAGGTTCACAAGGTTTAACAGGCGAGCGCGGCGAGTCCGGCGCACAGGGAGCACAAGGTCCGCAAGGCATAGCTGGTACGACACCACAACTAAGCTGCCCAGCCGGATGGGTCGATTTAGGACCAACATGTATGCAGCCTGATTTTTCAACAGTCGGCACTATCGAACAAGCGATTAACGATTGTTATTCGAAGGGCGCTAGAGTTTGCGAGCATCAGGATTTGGCCTTCGCTTGCTCTAATCGCGCGAATTTTAATCTTCAATTCCCGGACGATACATGGCTACTAACAGGAAGCGTGATTCTGCGAGCCCTCGGAACAAGTTCGAGTTATGTTGCCTACACGGTCTATCGACGATCCGGAGCGCGCTGTTTCGGTCCGAGCACGGTGAATCCAACTGATGGTGTGATCAATTACGAGTTAAGTAGCAATGCGCGAAATTATACGTGTTGTGCTGAGCGGAGTTTTTGAGGATATCGATACGGGTCGATTCACCCTTAGAGGTCCAGAAGTTGTCTCGAATATGTGGGCGTGCCTAGCGTCGGTTTTTAGCTTCTATCCACCGCGAGAAAAACTCGGTGCTACGATTCTGTTCCCGCCATAAGATCTCCCCCACTACGTTCTTGGCGCGAATCGCTGCCTTGTCGCGAAGAGTGGTGTTCAAAGCGGTCGTCAAGTCAAGCAGCTGGGAATCCGCGGCGAACATATCGCGCAACACGCTAAGCCCAGCCTGCTGCGCCTCATTCCATCGAATTTCATTCCGATACAAATCGACGGCACGCTCCGCGAACTTCACCCAAGAGTTCTCAACATAGCCACCGAAAGGAAAACTGCCTGTCATGCCCTCTGCTCCGATCGATGTTGCAACACACGGGGTGCCAGCGAACCATCCATCAGCGATCTTACCCTTAACACCGGCGCCGAATCTAAGCGGAGCAAGATTCACCCGGTATTGCGAAAGCGAAGTGACGGCGTCTGAAGCTTTGCCATGAACTACAATGCCGAGTGTGGGGTTTTTCATCGCAAGCAGAGCATGATTTGGATACGCGCCGTAGAGATGTAATTCAACACCGGCCATATCACTCGACCTTGCGATTTGCGGCCACACCACTTTGCTGAGTACGTCGAAGCCGTCCATGTTCGGCGGATGGTTACAATTTCCGATCGCTATAAAGTTAGAACGTTTGTTAAACGACGAGACGTCGCCTGGCTTGGGATAAAGAAGACTACATCTAGTAAGCTGCGAGCGAGGCACGCCACATCGAGAGATCAAAAACTCGATCTCGGCGTCGGAAACCATCAGGGTTAGATCTGAGCGAAAAATCGACGCAATCTCGCGTAA
Organism: Bdellovibrionota bacterium; assembly: GCA_041739515.1. Taxonomy (GTDB): domain Bacteria; phylum Bdellovibrionota_C; class UBA2361; order UBA2361; family UBA2361; genus JBGSNS01. Next base: position 9,292 of record JBGSNS010000096.1, on the reverse strand, counting down.
AAAATCGTCTCCAACAAGTTCTGCATCAGGCACTTCAACGCAAATTTCGTTACTTAAGCCCTGCGAAGCAATTCTCTGCCGCGCGCGACGTAACGAATGAAGATCTACGGTATCTAAGATCCGCAGCGCCTCAGGGAGTTGTTGCCTTACGCGCCAACTAAACTGCTCCTCAATCATGAAGCGATCGAAAATTACGGTATCGGGCTGAGTGGATTTTAAATACTCGTCAAATGCTGAATCGTTCGGATTAAAAAACACTGTAGGGATTCCTTTCGCCCCAAGCACTTCGCGGTACGAATTATCCTTGCAGCCAGAAGATACAGAGACGTCGAAGCCCCGCTCACGCAAACCGTTAAGCAGTTGAAAAGTTCGCGTTCCAGCCGCGGACGAGTCAGGCTCAGGCCAGACGGAACAGATCCAAAGAATCTTCATGTCGTCCTTACGGTTTCAACTCAATCGGCTTAGCCATAACCATGGCTATTTCCGGATTCGATGGCGGGAACTGTTCTAAGAACATCTCATTTGAAAAACCTCGCTCGGTAAGCCACCGTTTGTCGGCCAGGATAAATCCGGTATCTGGCAGATTAGCCGAAATAATCTCTGGGCTTAAAATCGCCACAGGACGCCTTACTAAATAGAGCATCGGATCCAACCGTTCATCCGCTCGCGTGCGAACTCCATAAAGCATAGCCCCATCGCTGCGCTCTACAATTCGCGCTGCGACCTGCTCATACCCCTTCATCGCTGCCTTAACAGATAATCCGGTTGATGCGAGACATATAGCGACTCCAGCTAAGGCACATAGCCTAACTCCAATCCGCTGCACCGAACGCCCTTCACCTATAGCTTTTTCTAGTACCACCACACACACCAGCCATCCAAGGAGACACGCCGCATCAATAATCAGTGCCGGGATTATCGTGGAGACCGTAAGAATATCAGCGACTTCGCCTCTAAATTCTCGTTCGCAAAAAATTAATCCGGCAAACAAAACACTGGCTAGACCGAAACACTCGTATCCTCGCCTAAGCAATCGATCCCAAAAAAACGCTCGCTCCACGGAACTAAAATGTCGCTCAAGCAACTGCGCAGCATAAATTGCAACCCAAGGTAAAAGAACTAATAAGTACGAGGCACGTTTGCCCTCTGATAATGAGAGCATAAATATCCCAATCACCCATGCCGCTCCGATTTCGGAGCGAGCGGATCGATTCCCCGAGAATATCCAGGAAAATACCCCAAGCGCAGCAACGATCGACCACGGAAAAGCTGTGGATATAAAAACTGGGAGATAGAAATGCCACGGCTTAGAATTTACCCCTTCGCCACCGGTGAACCTCGCGATGTTTTCGAATATTATCTGCCTCTCAACAAATCCATCTCCGCCCTGCGCTGTTGCTGCCAGATACCAAGGCAACGCGATCAGAAGCAATAAGATCGACGGTCCGAGCCGTGGGACCAACGCAGACCACAAAGAGGTGCGATTGCCAAATGCTACAACCACAAGCGCAAAGAGCGCCGGAAAAGCCAGCCCTAGCGGCCCCTTGGCGAGCACCGCGAATCCACACCAAAGCGCCGTTCGATATTGCATCGATTTGACCGCAGCCTCGCGCCCGGCCGGCAGCGCATCCGCAATTCGCTCCAATCCGGATAGAACGCTAAGCCCAGCTCCGGTAACGAGGAAACAGAGTAACATGTCTACTCGCGCATCGGATGCTAGCGAGAAGAATCCGTAAGAGGAAAACATCACTCCAGCTGTTAACCACCACGACGCATTCGCTCGCTGCCCAGAAACCCCACCGGCTGAATAATTCGCAACCATGGCAACGCTTAAAACCGCTGCGATCGCAGAAACAAATCTCGCAGCCTGTAACCCGGTAAATCCAAACAACGAAACCAGGATTGACCCCAACCAGTGAAGAAGCGGTGGCTTTGATGGAACGAAACCATCTCGAAGCGGCAAGATCCATTCCCCACTCCAAATCGTAGCTTCAGCTACTAACTCAGTGACGTGAGCTTCACGCGCCTCAGAGCTGCCCCAGACCGGCACTACCGTAGCCCGCGACACGAACAACAGAAGAAACAAAGCGAGCATTAAAGCTTTTACAAAAACGGCTCGTCTTTGCTGGGGCCCAGACTCCACACAATTAAAAAAGTCCCGCGATGGGGACTTTTTTGACGAGCACTCAATTTTCGTTTGAGCTTTAGACTGCACTATACGGCCTTTAATTCAATCTCTGCCATTAAGACACTTACCGCGTTCCAGTCCCACCAAAAATCATCGCGAACACCATCGCGCTAGAAAAACCAAACGCCACTAAATCCCAAACACTCATTCAATACACCTCAATAATTTACTCCGACTTCTTTCCAGGAGTCTTAGTTTCATCAAGTAATCCAGAATCGATCGCCATCTTTACCGCTTCTGCTACAAGCTTTTGCTTTTCGTCCGACATCTGTGTTCCTGCAAACATTTTCGTTGCTTCCTCCGTCACCATTTGAAACAACTGCTCACGCTCAGCAAAGCTCATTACCGTGGTGGCTCGACGTTTACTGGTACTTCCAGAGGCAGCTGACGCTGAGCCTACACCACCGGTCCCCTTGACGGCACCAACGGCGCCAACTTCACCGGAACCCGTTACCTGATCCGCAGCTTCGGTCGACTTGACATCACCAGCCTTCACAGGGGCAACCTTCTTGTCTCCAATCTTCTTAGTCATCCTGGTCTCTCTCTATCAAACTCTTATGCTCTTCCAATCGCATGCACGATCACTCAATCGCCGGGCATATTAACCGCCCGCCTATCAACCACCTGTCACTGCAACGCTCGTTTCCACTATGCGGGTAAACGGCGGTGCACTCTTCTTCCGCTTTAGCTCAGCGCTTACTTCTTTCAATCCCGGCCGAACCTTGGGTGGATCTCCAACAGTCTTGCCCGCCGGGGTCGAGAACACTTTCTGTAGAAATCCCAACAAAGCTTTGTGTTCACGCACAATATTAAGTTCGTCGATGCTCCATTCGTCAGCCAAACCTCGCATCGAGACCCCTTCCCAGTACAGTTTCCACATGATCTCTTGATGCACAACATCAAGCGGCACCATCGCTTTGACCATCCGCTTAGCATCGAGTGCTTCTTCTCCAAATCCGTCCTCGGCTGAGTTGCCAGCGGCCAATAACGAGGCGGAGACCAAGAGCCCTCGGATCGCAGAGCGTGGATCGTCGCCACCCTCGCCGCCACCGGGCATCTCACCATCCCGCAGTTCTGGGTATAAATTGAGCAACTGACTAGAAAGCTCTCTGGCCTCTTGCTGATGTTTGTTTAACGGCGTACCGGTGCCGGTCTCGCCCCTACCCCAGGCTTTCGTTTTTCTTGCGGCTTCAGTGGCCGCTTCGTGAATCCTACGGCGAGCATACGCCCGAAACGGAACTCCACGAGCGACATCATAACGTCGTGCGCAGAATAATATCGCCTCGAAGGCAGCTCCATCTAGCCCATCTTGTTGCCAGTCAAGATTCCAGGAGCGAGCAACCGATCGCGCGATGCTCTCAGCCCACCCCAGATTCTCAGTCACTAATGCGTCTGCATTTGTATCATTTGCCACTTGGATACGAGACCACGGCAGGAATATCTCGTCAATCCGGACACTTAACGGCAAGGGGAAAAATTTCTACGGATTCTCACTAAAAACCTGAAGCAACGCGGCTAAACCACCGGAAATGAGGGTGAAATTTCGCCACGGTCGGTGATTTTCACAAAGGTAATCGCGAGTATGAAAAATCGTAGCTCAGCCAAGCTAAAGCTGGTCGTTCCAGCTAAAACACGGAAGTCCACTCGAACCACAGCTCTTAGAGCACGTGCTCGATTAAAGCCTATTTGCAAGCCGGCAAAGGTTCGCAAACTTACCGCTAGACAGCGGGAAGCGATGGTCCTTAACCATCGAATTCAGGCTCGAAAGCTCGCCCGCAGCATTTTGCGCAAATGGCATTCACGAATCGATGCACAGGAAGTTGAGAGCGTAGTAGATTTGTCTCTATGCGAAGCGGTTCGACGGTACGATCCATCGTTCGGCGCAAGTTTTATTACGTTTCTCTTCTATCACATGCGCGGGAATTTGATCCGCACGGTGTCTGAGGCCGCAAATCTAAATATGATCGCGGTCGATGATGAAGAGCTAGAAAACCAGGCAAACGAGATCTATTTCTCGAACTATCAAGAACTTCGATCAGCTACGGCAGCGGAACTAGCGCAAGCGGTAGGTCGCACCGAGCATCCCCTACCGGACGCATTGTTGCTAAAGAAAGAAGTCGCGGAACTAAGCAACAAAGCTTTTGAGAAACTCGATACATTAGAGCGTTCTGTAATCGAGCGTATTCTAATTAACGAAGAGCAGTTAATCGACGTAGCTCACGATCTCGGTTACAGCCGTTGTCATATTTCGCGAGTAAAGCGCAAAGCGTTAGAGACTCTTCACAAAGATCTCTCATGGTCGCTCGATCTTCGCGGATCTCATGGTCCGGTACCGGATGATGAACTAGGGCTTGCCCGGAGACGATCGGTGGCGATAGAAGCTGTTAAATCCAAAAATGCACCGTCTAGATTCGGAAACGACGACCTTCAACGAGAAGCAGCCTAAAGAAAATAGGGATCGAAATGAACACTATAATTATGATCACTTCCAATATTCTTTCGCTGGTGCTGTTTGTGTACGTGCTGCGAGGGCAGAGGATGCCTAGAAAATTGACGTTCTGTATTGGAGGCCTTGGAATCGGCTTAATCCTCGCAAGCATTATCGGCGCCTATTCGATTCGACCCGTTGACGACGCTGGGCTCAATGAACTGTTAACTGGGACCTTGCCACTCGTTGCTGGGCCATACACAGCACTTGGGATAGTTGCGCTTTTGAAATTGGGCGGATTAGTCGCTAAGGCGATCTCGTACCTACGTGGAAGCTCAAACGATCAAAATGGCGGCAAAAGAAACATCGTGACTCTTCCGACTAAGGATTCAACGTCCTTGGCTAAAGCTGCATGAGCATAAAAAGGACCGCTGGTCCGATTTTCGAAAACGACCTCACTCCGCGTTGGCACGCGCAAGCAAATCCTGCATCACAACTTCCGCTTGCCGGTAAACGTACTGGTAGTCGGTAATTCCCATCTCCCTGCACAGCTCCTGAGCTCCCGCTTCGTTTGCGACATTGAGTCTATGTCGCACCAGCCCAAGTGTTAGTACGTGCTGATCTCGGTACTGCTCACGGAGTTTTTCAATAAGGTTCATCCCGTTGTGTCCAGGCACTGCACGGTCGAAACGCAGTGCTGAGAGCATCGCGTGGCACATTACGTCCGTGGTTGCCGACTCTCCGGCTGCTGCGCCCTTCTCCATCAATCCGAGCGTCATCCGCAACGCCTCGCGAGCAAGCCCTGGATCCACCTTTTCCAGCGTCAGGCTAAGCACGGCGACGTTGCTACCCATGCCAAAATTGGCCCGACTCCGGACGCGCTTATTTCCACCAAGCTTTAGCACCTGCTCCATCACCACATCAGCGCGGTGAGATGCCAAATGACCGGCCAGGATTTGCTCCCGACCCGCACGCGCAATTTCCCTAGTGCGCGGGATGTCCCCGAGTAACTCGTTTATCTTGTCGGCGGCCTCATCCACATTATTCCGGGTATAAACGGCCAGATGCTGATCCGGAGTAAATAACTGCTCAAGTCCGTTGCCTCCGCGTTCTGTAAGCAAACACGCCCCACACATCATCGCTTCAAAGACTCGGAAATTTAAGTCTCCCTTAACGGTTTGATTAATGACGATCTCAGCATGTGGAAAAATCTTCCAGTACTCGCCTCGCTCAATTGTGATCTCGCGTTTTTGCTGTAGGCTCTCGAAAAAACTTACGCGATCCGGATTTAATCTTTTGTCTAACGTTCCAACGAAGACCGCGCCTAACCGCTTTTCATCGCTAGCGTCGACGAATCGTGACGCCCACAACGGCAGCCAAGCCCACGGCTCTCCGATGTCGGAATACGCTGCACCGTAATCTCGTTGCGCGATAAAATTTAGGTCAAACGCTCCAGCTAACAACTTATGATACGACGCGTGGTGGTGAGTATCGACGCTGTAGAAAACGGTAGGCATCGGGGCCGATTCGAGTCCGGTGACTAACAAAGGTGAACTGTTGTCGTGAGCGACGATCAGATCCGGGCTAAATCCACCCGGCACCATTGCACACACTGCCTCCCACGTGACGAGTGGATACGGCAATCGATAGTCAAGATGTGTCGCAATTCCTGCCGTAACCACGGTGTGCCCCTGCGCCCGCCACTCAGGGGCAAACCAGTCTTGGTTAAGGAGGAGAATATTCATCTTATTGAATTAAACCACTTAGGACAGATAGACCACACAGGATATCGATAAATTCCCACCGCCGGAATCGCTATGAATCCTGATACCGGGCGAGTTGGCTTCTGTAGATAAGGAGTTGGTCTGCATCCAGTTCAGCTCCACTATCGATAAGCTCACCGAACTCCCCTAAACGACTTCCGCCCGCTGTGCGCTCACCAAGATTCAACGCTGACATAACCCCGAATAGAAGAGCTTCCGGGTTCTTCGGCTCATGATCCAATATAAACCGAGCCTGGGATTCAACTTCTTCCCAACGTGAGCCATTCGCGTAAACGTACGAAAGACCTAAACGCCCGGGGGTAAATCGCGGATCGATTTCAACCAAGCCGCGAAATATGATCTCTGCTCGAGCGATGTCAGCAATCTCTAAGAAAAATCTTCCTAGAGCGAATATCGAATCCCGCTCGCCGTCTGAATATTTTGCCGGCGTAGTAGCCGGACTAATTTCCGTCATGCTGAATTCACTCCTACTCGTTGCAGCTCAAGCCAACGTTGCACCTGCTCTAGCATCTCGCTCTCAGCAACTTTTTTCTCGTTAGCTGCGACCGCTTCGTAGCGCGCAAAAAACGAGCTTGAGAATTGAGCCAGATCCGTCACAACGCGACTTCCGGTAGGAACCAGCGACAGCAACGGCAAGTGAGAGATCTCTAGCGCTTTAGGAACTTTGACCATCCACGGGATTCTAGCCGTCCATCCGCTATCTTTCTAGTGCCGTTCTCACATGGGTTTCAGGGACTGACGAATTGGCGGTGCGCTAAGCTCCGAGCTTTGGTATTTCCCCCTATATGGGATCAGACCTCGCTCATATCGCTGACGCCCTCCTCGCCGGGGGTGTGGTTCAAATTTTAGTGGGGCTAGCGATCCTGCGCTTTGCTCTCGGGTTGACCGACCTTGTGGTGGGAGTTGCCGTAGCCATTGTAGCTTTGGCGATCTCGCTGGCTGGAACGCCGTCGATTCCATCCGCCGGTCTGCCGAATATCGAACAGACCTTATCGCAACGCTTAGAGAACATTTCAGACTCTAAGCGGGGGCGAGATTCACTTAACCAGAACATCTCAAAAGCTCAGCTCGCCCCGCGAGAACTTCGAGCTCAGGTGGCAGTTGCGGATCTAAAGCGCGGTGTAACCTGGGGCGTAAAACTGCTGATTCCTTTTCTACTAATCGATCTGTTGGTGGCGCATTGCTTTGCGTTGTTGCAATGGGACTCGCTGCCTGCGCACAGCGTAACTACGCCGCTTAAATTAATAGTCTTTCTCACCATCGGCGGATGGGCACAGATCGCTACTTGGCTTGCCGCTGCTGCGGGCCCATTCGGAGGCTCGACATGAGAGGCGGCGCTTTTCTAGATCCCACGTTCGCAGCCTTACTGCATGAGAGCTTGCGGCTTCTGATAATCTTAGCGCTTCCGATGTCCGCCGCGGTATTTATGGCTGGATTCCTCGCGGCTGCGCTGCAGGGATTTGCCCGCATTCATGACCATGTGATCGGATACACGTTTCGCGCACTCGCGGTCGTGATCACCACGTACCTGATTTATCCTACGGCGCTTGAGGGATTATCTCGAATTGTCTCGCTCGCGCTCGGAGGCAACGCGGGCTTAAGCGGAAAATGATCGAGCTGCTTGTTTTATCCCTTGTAATTTATAGTTGTGGGGTCTCCACGACGAGTCTTGTGCCGCTGATTTTGGCAGCAATCATCGCGAGCACTTCTTTTTTCGCGGTTATTGAAAGAATCGCAGCTAAAAGAGCGGGAGAATTCATCGGAGAGTCAGGAGTGCGATTTCGTGGCGTATTAGCGGGATTTTTGGGATTGATGATTGCGCTACTCAGCTTTAATTCGTTCCCGGATAGCCCTGGTGATTCGGCTGCGATAATCACACCGAATTTAGCCGTCTCTGCGGTGTTCGGCGCCTTGCTCGCATTCACGTTTCTCGTACCGACGTTATTCGCAAGATTCGTAACTACTAGTTTAGGACTCGTGTCCCAACCGGACAGCGCCTCTATGCGCACGATATCGCTTCTATCCGTTACAATTTTAAGTTTTTTGTTTTGGGCAGATATCTGTGACGGCCTAATCGCTCTTGTGGGAGCCAGACTTTAATATGACTGAGAAATATGGCTGATAAGTTTTTTCTTGATGCCGACACACTTGCAGACTTGCGTGCACAGGGGATCGTGCCCTCACCTGCCAATGCGCTGCGGTTTCTAAGACTTGGTGCAGTTTTTTTCATCTTAGGGATCGCCAACTTCTTGATGGAGATTCTTTCGCCAGCGCAGTTTAGTTTTACAGGATTGCTGACCCTATTAATTACCCCCCTTGTCGCTGCGCTTCTGTTTGGTTTCAGCATAACTAAACTCTACGTATCCGCGATGCCACGCACAAAGCCGCTTGAAACAAGCCCGATTATCGTAGGCGTTGCTGGATTGATTATAGGATTGGGAGTTAGTGTAATTGGAATCGCTTTGGTAACCCAAAGCAAGATCGTCTCGGCGCTCGTACCAGCGCTCTATCGACTCCATTCGTCTCCAATCGTGTTAGCGGACAAGTTGCAAACAATCCTGCTCTACACCGGCGGCGCTTGCATCGTTCTTAGCGTGCTGGCCGGCGGCATCGAGATCTTGTCTTATCATCGACGGAATCGTCGAGTGCCGTTTGGGCGGTTGTAGAAAAGGGGGCGGTCACCTTTTCCCCACGAAAGTGTGCTAAAAACGCGTTATTACCAAGCACGTCGCGGTTTGGCCCTTCAAACAATGAACTGAGCCCAGCAGAAGGTACTGAAAACGTGCCGGCATTTCTCCGCGTCCTCCTCTCCTCCGTGTTAAATCCAAAAGGTGTGCAATCCGATAGTAAGTCTTTTTTAACACGGGGGACGCGGTGGACACGGAGGAAATA
>JBGSNS010000087.1:0-4947 GCA_041739515.1 Bdellovibrionota bacterium | reverse complement strand
TATTACAGCCCTACGTCGCACCGATTGATCGGCTCATGCGGGCGCTATACCGACTCAAATTTCGTGGGGATCACTCAGGGACGATCCTAATTATTTCACTAGGATCGTCCCAGCTTCCCGCTGGTTTCCCAGACTTAACGTCTTGACGTTCAAACGCTAAAACGTCTAAAATGGGGTATGGCACGAGAAGCAACCAAGCGAGCTACTGTATACATCGAGGATGATCTTCATCGAGCTCTGCGCTTAAAGGCAGTAGAGGTCGATCGGTCAGTCTCCGAATTAATCAATAATGCGATTAGAGGAAGCTTAGGCGAGGATGCGGAAGATCTCGCTGCGTTTGGTCAACGCAAACAGGAAAAAAGTATCCCTTTTGAAGAGGCAGTAAAAAAACTCAAAGCTCGTGGCCGAATATAGCATCACAATCAAGCCTTCGGCTGTGAAAGAACTTGGTTTTATTCCCAAGAAAATTTCACAACTAATCGTTAAACGAATACAGCGGTTAGGCACCGATCCTCGTCCGCCTGGTAGTCAAAAACTCTCGGCGCAGGAGCGTTATCGAATCCGCCAAGGCGATTATCGGGTAATTTATGGTATCGATGATTCCACAAAGGTCGTCGATATCGTGAAAATCTCTCACCGACGCGATGTCTATCGCTAAATAAAAAACCGATGAAAAATCAGGATAATCGCTGCCGAATCCCCACGAATTTTCGACCTGTATTACCTCCGTGTTCTCCTCTCCTCCGTGTTAAATCCAAAAGGTGTGCAATCCGATAGTAAGTCATTTTTACCACGGAGGACGCGGTGGTCACGGAGAAATGCCAGCACCTTCTCCGTACATTCTGCTGAGTTCAGTTCATTATTTGAAGGGCTAAATCGCTATGCGCTTGATAATAACACGTTTTTAGCACATTTTTGTGGGGATCACTCAGGGATAGTCGCTACAACCTAAGAATCCACCTGCGTAGCCCCACTCGCCAACACCTCACGCGGCCTGGCTCCGTCTGCTGGTCCGATGACGCCCTCTTTCTCCATCATCTCGATCATTCGCGCGGCGCGGTTGTAACCGATGCGAAACGCGCGTTGTAGCATCGACGTACTTGCTTGGCCTTTCTGTAGAACCATTTCAACGGCGCGGTCATACATCGAGTCGTACTCACCTTCGCCGCCCTCACCACCAACTTCACCGCCCCCGCCTTGAGCTGCAGCGTTCGCTTCGTCTTCAAGCGCTTTCTTACAAAGCGCTAAGATCCGCTCATCATAAGTTGGCTTCGCAGTTCCCTTAATGGCACTAACTACCGCATTGACTTCGCTATCTGAAACGAATGCTCCGTGAAGTCGTCGCACCGAATCAGCACCTGGCGCCATAAAAAGCATATCGCCTTTTCCGAGCAGTTTCTCAGCACCCATTTGATCTAAAATCGTGCGGGAATCGACCTTTTGCGCAACCCTAAACGACAATCGCGCTGGGAAGTTCGCTTTGATTAAGCCAGTAATGACATCCACGGAGGGTCGCTGCGTGGCGATAATCAAATGAATACCGGATGCACGCGCCTTCTGAGCCAGCCGTGTAATAAGTTCTTCGATATCCCGGCCAACGGTCAACATTAAGTCCGCCAACTCGTCGATTACGATTACGATCTTAGGAAGCAATCTGAGAGTCTCAGGAGCGACTGGATCAATCGACTGCTCCCCATCCGGCGGCACTCCAGCGGCTAGCACATCTTCCTGCGAAAGCTCTATGGGTGGGTTGGGAAGTCCCTCCCCACGCGGCCCCTCACCTACCGTACCAGCTACTGGATTAGGCGCCTCCCCTTTCACGATCGCGTTGTAGCCATCGATATTTCGCACACCAAATCGTTGCATCATTCGATACCGACGATCCATTTCGTGCGCGGCCCAGTCCAATACAGCCTTCGCTTGCCGTGGAACTGTAACGACCGGCACACGTAGATGCGGAATATCTTCGTAGGTACTCAGCTCTAGCACTTTTGGATCGATTAAGATCAACCCAAGCTCCGACGGATGTGCGCGATACAAGAGACTTAAGAGGATCGAGTTGATGCAGACAGATTTACCGGTTCCGGTAGAACCTGCGATTAGCAAATGCGGCATCGAGGCAAGGTCAACGCTCACCGGATCTCCGTACGTGTCTTTCCCAAGTCCGATAGTCAGCAACGACTCAGCACCGCTATACTGCTCACTTTCGATAACCTCCCGCAGTCGCACCATTTCACGTTTGCGATTAGGCACTTCGATACCGACGGTTCCGCGCTTAGGAAGCGGCGCGATTATGCGCAGGGAAGTCGCTTTGAGACTCATCGAAAGATCCTCTTGTAAGTTCACGATGCGTGAAAGCTTAACACCAGGAGCCGGATCGAATTCGAATAACGTAATAACAGGGCCCGGGTGCACCTGTGTAACACGCCCGATGACACCGAAATCTTTGAGCTTGATTTCAATCTGACGTGACATAGCTCGCAATTCTTCGTCGTCTTCACCGCCTACGGTCGGCTCACCTTTCGTTAAAACATCGACCGGTGGCGAGCGGTAAGCTGGGAACGCATCTGAATAATCGGTTTCAGGTACCGGAAGCGCCACAGCGGCTTTTCTCTTCGCGTCGCGCTTCGCCTGAGCCATCTGATCTCGTCGCATAACGACTACATGAGAATAGTCTCGAGAGGCAGGACCTACCGCGGCACCGGACTCAACCTCGACCTCATCAGATAACGACCCCTTGGCCAACGAATTTTTCCGCAGCCGAGGCCTCGGAACATCAATTGAATCCTGGCGCTCTTCGAATTCCTTGCGCGCGATTAACCGATCTTCTGACTCAGAAACCCAAACCAAGGAACGAACGCTGCGATAGATCGCCACAGTCGCGTTCGACAGCGCCGACCATGCTAAACGCGGAAACTCTGATACGGTCCACCAAGTCGAGTTTTTAATGCCGGCCAATACACCGTAGACCGTCGAACCGGTCGCTATAGATAGGGACAGAACAATTGCTACGATCAGAACAACGGCGGCTCCAGTTACGTTAAGAGCGTGGAGCATCGGAGCAGCTATCAGGGCACCAATCTTTCCTCCTAGCGAAAGCTTTCCTAGGGTGGACGCGAGCCCTGCAATTAACGTTAAGCATGCAATCGCCCCAATGGAACGAACCAAAAAGAACTTTGCGTAAAGCGATGCCGGTTGCTTTGCAAACTCAAGCTCCGTTTGCCACAACATCAACGCCCCGACACTTAGAGCAAAAACCGCGGAAAACGCAGCAGCTCCCCAAATCTTGTAAAAGAATGCGCCGATGTTCACTCCGGCGGCACCGAAAAAATGCTGCTCTGCTCCGGTGATGCCCCGCAGCCCAACTTGCCAGATGCTAACCAGAATCAATAAGGCTAACGCAGCACACAATAGCGACGCGGCTTCGTTTAACCACGAAGGAGCAGAAATTCTCCCTTTGTCGGCGATAACCTTAGAAGGCTTACGACGCTCCGGGGTACGACGACGATCGGATGAAGATGATGAGGCCATATATCAAAACCTAAAACAGCGTAACGAAACTTTGGTGGGCGGGCTAGAGCCAAAAAAAGCCCCTTCCATGCAAGGAGGGACTATACAGCGTACTAATAAGCCTTCTCAGCTAAAATCTAGCATCAATGTGCCAGGAGCTTCCCTGAACGGGTCTCTTCTAGCGCACTGGCTAGCTCACGAAACCCGGAACTAGCCAATTGGGACAAAGAGGCGAATCGAACCCCTCCACCACCGACTTCGAATCGATCCTTTAGACTCATAACGTCGGAGGCGACATCACCATCACGATAAAAATATCTAGCACTCCAAATCACTTCATTCGAGCTTGTAAGATTCGCCAAGAGACCGATCGAGGCTGGGCTACTTGCTCCCAGTGCTCCTCCGTCACGCTCGATAGCGGTGGTACACTCGACCGTCAACGTATCTGAAGCGCGCTCCTTCGGTTTTAGATCTACTATTTCTATTGATGTTGCAGCTCCAATCGCGCTTCTCAACATCGCATCCGCATCGATACTAGGCGGGCATTTTCTCACTGAAAGCGACACGCGGGTGATAGTCGATACTTGAGAAGCATGGGACTCGAGCACCGTTAGTCGACTTGGATGCAACGTTACTGAGCGACCTTTTACAGAAGCACATCCAACACTCAAGCTTATAACAAAGCAAAGCAAGATGATCCGAGTATAGCAAGGCAGATTAGAGCCGTGTGAAGAAATGAGAGGTTTAAGCATATTGCAAAGACTATACCGGTCCCTTGACAATCCTCGCAATCGGTTGTCATTGGTACGATACTAAAATAGCTGAAACGGATAACTATCAACTGCATCTCATCTATTTTTATAGGGCACTTGATTCCAACGAATTTTCGCTTTAGCGTTGCTACATCATCATAGAAATTGGAAAGTAATCTCATTATGGCAACAAAAGGCGCTGCAAAAATCATCGAGGCATTAACCCAACTTATGGAGGGTTACGTCGAACTTCAACAATCGGTTGAGCGAGATTTCGGAAGCCGTGAGGGGGAAGACGAGGGAGAATTAAGCTCCGAAGTCGATACCGCAATCGTTACTGAGGTGCGCGCAGCCGTCGAATCCGTAATGGAAGATGAGGACTACTCAGCTGAGGAGATGGCCTCTGTTATCTCTATGCTTACCGACGCCCTTGAAGAAATCGATCCAGACGTCTTTAGCCAGGACGAAGATGAGGAAGAAGAGGACGAAGACGAGGACGACGATGATACCGACCTCGACGAAGATGATGATATTGATGAGGATGAGTAGGGATTATCCCTGAGTGCTCCGGGAATGTAACATAATTCGTGGAAGCGATATTACGTCATGCGTCCGACTCTTCTAATATTTACACAGGAGCCCGTGGAGAACGCGGAGCCAAATCAACGGGTTATCTACTGAGTTC
>JBGSNS010000196.1:0-6837 GCA_041739515.1 Bdellovibrionota bacterium | reverse complement strand
CCTTCAAAGCCGATACCGGAGATCTCGATTTCCGGGAGTGTGCGCTGAATGCGCGGGATAAAGCCAAATTTGGGTTGTGCGCGTGTATCATGCGGGATTTTTCTGATTCCATTATCCATCTCGCCGACAGTAATACTGTCTCCGATGACGAAGACGCGCAGCGGTCTAATCCCGTCAACCACCCCGGCTGCACCTGTGTCAGCAACACCAGAGCCCGCAACGCATGTAACGGTCGTAAGGGTGATTCCTGCTACCCAGCGAAGGAGTTGGGAAAGTTGTGCCATACCTCTAAGTTTGCAATTCTTGACAAATGTATATTTTAGCACCTTATCGCGTAGTTTCGTTCGCAGTCCACCTGTTGTTAAGTTTAGGCTTAATTTCTGGCGGATTAACCTTGGCCCAGGAGCGAGGAGCAGCATTGTTTGCTATGAACGCTACGCAGTTTCCATGCGAGCAAGCGCTTAAAATATTCGAGCCGGGTGGTAAGATTACATCTTTAGCGGTGCTGTGGGGAACTTTCGGTAGCGATACGCGCTGCCTGGTGAAGTGGGCTGAAATGATGAGGGCACAAGGTGTAAAGCACGTGCTTCAGATTCATGTTTCTAATGAAACGTGCAGGCGAGCGAATGGTCGTAAGTGTAGTAATGATGAGCTGTATCCAAAGCTATCCGTATCGCGATTGAACAAGGCGCTAGCGAAGCGTGATGCCCAGGTAATTAAGGAGCTGGCGGATCGAATTAAAGAGATAAAATCATTCACCGACACACTTGAGAGTGAGAATCTTGAATTGATTATGTCCACGGGACTTGAGGATAATTACTCCGTTGCCGCGTATCCGGTGGTTTTAGAAACGGTGCGAAGTAATTGGCCGCACAAAGTTGTAAGAAATCCTGTAGGAGCGCTGCGCGATAAATCGCGATTGAATGCTGATTACCTTGAGATCCATGGAGCAACACCCAATTTGTCCGCCCCGTGTATCGCGAATCTCGACGGTGAGGATATCGTGTTCCCGCACAGAAGGTCACCGATTACCCAACATGTGGGGTGGGATGGAGTCTTGAAATATGTGAAGGAATATCAGCCTCGCTGCCGAGTGACTTTTCTTTGGTCATCTCCGTGGCAAGGATTGTTCTCTAACTCCTTTCCTACGCCGACTGAGCGTAAATTTGAAATCTCGGATGAGGATATCGCAGCGATTAGGTCGATTCCTTAGATCGGTGACTGTCCCCTTTATTCAAAATTTAACTGCCACATATCGTCGCTGAAGCCTGAAGCATCGCGTTTGCTGCATCATCGATCCTACCTCGAAGCATCCGCAAGTCATGGCGGCGATCTTCTAGCTTCGCTCGCCGAGCGTCGCTGATGTTAGTCTGACGAAGGCGACGTTCTAATCTTGTCAGCGCACGTGACAGGCGCGCTTGCATAGTTGTTGCTTGCCGAACCTTTTCGCCTCGGATTACAAACATGAGGGGAAACTTCGGTGGTACCCTAACTTTAAAAAGTTGTTGAGCCTCCGAAACGCTTAGGGATACTGGACTGGAGACTCTTTTTTCGTATGGAGCGCTCAGTGTGCAGCGAAGCCGATTTCCAGCAAAGATGGCCCGGTCGATTACCGTTTCTTCACTGAACCCTATTTGCCCTGTTCTACGCCTTAGCCTTGCGATTAGAGTTCGCAACGAAGCTGACCGTCGAGCTGTAGTTTGTACAGCCGATACCGTTGGACTGCGGCTCAAAGTTTTGAATGCGCTAGCAAGTGATCTTAGCACTACGGCGGAGTCTCGCTTAAGCCTGTTGACTTGTAGGTCATCCGCCCTGACGGCCGAACTTATAGTCGACAGCGATATCAGGCAGCCGAGTCCAAAAGTGAGGAACAAATTACTTTTCATTACTACTCCATAAAAATGTTATCTATTCCCATTTATAACAGGATTTTCATAATAGATATCATGGTTTCTAGAAAAAGTAGTAAAATCAATAAGATAAACTATTGCCTATTATCCAAAAATGTAAATAAACTACAATATGGGCGATATCGCTTCTAAATCTCTGATTACCGTATTGGCCGTATTGCTGCGACCGATCGTTAGGTTTTGCTTAAAGCGTGCCGTTAAGTTGCAGGATCTAATGGCTGCCGCGAAACTGGCCTTTATCGAGGAAGCCAAAGCAGACTTGGCGAGACGAGGTATGAAGCTAAACGTTAGTCGCGTGAGCGTCGCTACAGGCATGCATCGCCAGGATGTTGCCAAACTTCTCGCTAGCGATGTCGGCGAGGGAATTATCCCAGCTCTCTCTTATCCTTTGGATGTGGTGGCTCGAGTGCTAAATCAATGGCAAACCGACGATCGCTTTCTTACCCCTGCTGGCCAACCACGTATCTTAACGATTTCGAGTCCGCATTCACTTTTTGTACGGCTAGTTCAAAGTGTATCTAAGGATATGAACACAGCGACGCTACTGTTCGAATTAGAACGTGGCGGGCATGTCATTCGGGAGGGAAACACTGTACGGCTCGAGCGCGGAGCTTTTAGTCCCGACAATAACGCGGCGCAGGGATTTCGGATTGTGGCACGCGACATCGACGATCTCCTTACCGCTGCTTCGCAAAACATCGAAGGTACATTTCCCACTGATATTAAGAATCTGCATGCTCGAACTGAATTTGATAATATTCGCCCAGAACGTCTGCCGGAGATTCGCGCATGGTTAGTTGCGGAAGGACACAAACTGCATCGCGCTACGCGGGAATACCTAAGTAAATTTGATCAAGATACGACGCCTGACCCAACATATAAGGGCCATGGAATAAAGGTATCATTAGGTACATTTGCCTTGGTCGATCAGGGAAAACAAAATGGATTGGAACGAAAGTTAGTGGGTGACAAGGAGTAAGTTGTGAACACGAAGTTATTTAGCGGTGTGTTGAGAGCGACTTGGGCATTGCTGTTCATCTTAATATCATTTGGTTGCGGAGGAGGAACTGTTGGCACTGACGGTGGCGGCTCCACCCGCATACTAGGAATGCTCGTGACCGCGAGCGGCGTTCCCGTTGCAGGAGCGTCCCTAACAATTGGTAACGATACGAGAGTGATACAGACAACGGAGTCTGGTGAATTTAGCGCTGAGCAGGTGCTAACTAGTTCAGACCTGCCCATTTACATTGATGTAAATAATTCAAAATCACAGGTTGTTATTAGCGATCTTCCGGAAAATCCGTTGGAGATTGAAGTTGATATTGAATTGCGAGAGCAAAATTCTCAAGCCTTGGTGCGTAAAAAGACCGTACGTCCAAGACCGACACCTACCGCGACCCCCATTCCAACAGCATCCGTTGATGTTGTTCCGACCGCAGAAGTTCCCGATGATCCAATACCGCCACCAACGGAATCTTTGCACCGGAGGTTCTTGGTCTCGCCTTCTGCCACTACAGTATATCCGATTCTAATTAACGTTTCGAAATTCCGATCGCTCAATGCAGAGTTTCTAGGAAACACTGGCAGCAGGCTCTTTCGAGGTAAGGGAAATCTGTCGAATTGGTATTTAGGAGCGGCGGTACAGCGACGCTCCGTCGCACTCGTATCAAAATTAAGATTTTCCAATTTTGTTGGCTCGTTTGGTAGAACCACGCAGGTACGCATACGGGGTAAAAATTTGGTCGATGCAGCCCTTGGTTATTCCGGATTCTTTTACTTAAGCTCGAATAGCCTGAAGAAGGTGTTATTAAGTCCAGTCTCACCGGAATTCTCGGTGTTCCCAGTGGCGACGATACCAACCGAAGATTTGCCAAGTCTTCCAACAATTGATCCGATCGACTACGTAGTTGATCTACAGATATCTGACGCGATAGATCCATCGCGAATCGGGCCCGTTTATCTCACATCTCGGGGGAATATTAGAACAGTGGCAAGCTATACCAATGGGGCGGTCATTACCGGTCGATTTGTTGGTTTTGATCGCGAGGTGCCATTGACCTATTCGGTCTTGGTAGATTCCGCGGATGGATTAACTGCGGAAATCGTTTCTACGAAGATCGATAATCCGCCAGTCTCCGCCGAGGGAACTTATATGAGAACGGTGTTAACCGTTGCTGAGGATAGTTCGCTTGTGCTTAGCGTTTATCAATGACGCCCCTAAACGGCATACTTGCGCCACCATTTTCTAACAAGCGGACGGCCCCTGAGTGATTCCCACGAATCCTGATTAAATTCCACCACAAAGGACGATAAGAACACAAAGGCATTGACTCTCCTTCGTGTTGTTAGTGGTGAAAAAAGCCGATTGAGCTATGATCTATTACTTGCATTATTGTTTCACGTAAACCGTCGTCCACGAAAACCCAGTGTCGCTCCACGGAGTATGGTTCAGCGCGTAGTTTAGAAATGACCTCGGTGTGAGCTTGTTCATATCCGGTACCCACCAACCACGCAGCGGCAAGTCTAGTCTTACATATCCCGCAGGAGTTTCGTTCTTATCCGCGAAATCTTTATCAACGAATCGATACGTCGCAGAATCGCATTGCTCTTGATTGGTCCCCGTAGGGAACATGTATTGAGTAACGCCTACGAAGTACCAAGTAATCGGCCAGGTCATTTCACCGTTGGCACATACCGTGGGCTTTACACCTGATAGCGGAGCATCGATCTCGCTGTGAATTTTCAACACAAATCGGTGAAATTCAGGTGTCGTGTGCACCTGGCTCATAAACTCACGTGCATGACCCGGATATGTAAAATTAGTCAAAATCGCTGATCGGACGCTCCAAATACATACCAGTGTGGCTAGCAGAGTACCGAACTGAATCGAGCCAAATTTAGGACCACCAAGAACCGGTAGAAGACTCAATACGGCGATTCCGAATCCGAGCGCAAAGTTAAGCTTCACGACACCCATCGGCTCCGGTCCACCGGCGCCTTCAGTAACCCAGACTGCGAAGGCGAAAACTCCGCACCCGATCGCCACTGCGCGCATTATCGAATCGACAGAGATCGTCTGCGAGAAATACTCTTCGTATTTCGAGTATAAAACCGCGCCGTACATGATCGCTGTGATTAAGGGATATACGGTAAGCCAGGGGACTTTCTCGCCTAAGTAAGAATACGTAAAGAAATGGGAGAGAAAGAGGTAGCTCCAAAATGCCAAAGCCCGCTCGTTACGCAGTAGATGCCAGGTTGGGATCAGCAGCGCGTGTCCCAGAACCGTGACTGCAAAAAATACGTCGAGCGAGTCTTTAAGGTTGATATATGTCCACGGAGCGACATGCTCGATGTCGGTACCTGACGTGAAGAGCGCACATAGAAGCGCTGAAAGTACGATGTAGCCTGAGATCGCTTTAATGGACAGCCGTGAAGCGTGCATGAAGCGATACCACGCGTAGATCATGCCGACTACGATCGGTGTGTCGTACCAAGATAGAGTATAGACATGGAAATTAAAGACACCCCGAATTCGTTCTTTATTATGTTGATCGAGCCAATATGAAAAACTCTTTGTAAAAAATTCCATCGGTCCCGTTGGATATCGAAATCCTTCAGAGAATAGGTAATAGAAAACGAACGCGCTAACGAGAACGCCGGTAAAGAGCTGAAGTGGATAGGTGCGTATGTGGTTTAATAGGTTTCGGCCCATTGTAGGCGTTGAGTCTGCTACTGCCACTTTCCCGCGCGTAATCATCGACATGAGCAGTTCGTAAGCGATCCATCCGCCAAGAATCGCTAAGGTGACGAATATGTTTTCCTTTAAACACGCTTGCAGTGTGAACCCAAGGATCACTAAAGCTCCGCGCCATTGTTTCGGCGCGCAGCAGGCAGCCCAAATAGTGCTCATTATCCAGAACATGATCATGCAGTCTTCGCGCACGAACCGTGACCAGTAGATCATGCTAGGCGAGAACGCGACTACCGCTGTGAGCGCTACCGTTGCGCGCGCGGTAAGGTGTCCACGAAACAATAGCGGCGAAAGCATTAACGCTGTTCCGAATAGGCAGATAAATGCTCGAGCTCCCCAGGTAGTAGAGTAGAAAGTTGAGTAAGCGAGACGCATCAAGTTGTAGATAAACGGTCCATGCAGCATCGGATCGTACTTGTAGAACTGAATGTCAGGAAAATCATAAAAGTATCGGCCGTACATCGCATGTAGCGACTCGTCATGATGCACCGGACGCAGATCAAGTTGTAACCAGCGTAACAGAAGCCCGCCGATTACGATGAGCGCTAAGGCCAATAGCTGCCCAGGGGAGAAGTTTTTGCGAAACCAGTTAACCAACATATAGCCTCATATCTCTTCGTCAAACTGGGGTGTCCCCATCCCTGTCGCGCCTCGCGCACGTTCCAGTAGGTAGTAGAACTACTCCACAGCGAGGTGTTTCGGCTAGGGTGAACGATGAGGCTGTTTCGGCTCGAATTCCCTTAGGTACGCGACTTCCGTTCTGGATTTCCGATTATATGAGCATGCCACGAGAGATTGAATCGAAAGTCATCCTTTCTTCATCTGGAGCCGCCCTACTTTGTAACTAACCAATAACCGGGACGATCCGATTTAATTTTTGATTTAATTAGGATCGTCCCTGAGAGATCCCCACGAAATTTGAGTCGGTATAGCGCCCGCGTGAGCCGATCAATCGGTGCGACGTAGGGCTGTAATATTCTACACTGGAGCTCGCGGAGAACGCGGAGATCTTCGGATTTACCTCCGCGTTCTCCACGAGCTCCAGTGTAAATTCAAAAGTTGGAGAGCTGTGAACTACGTATTCTTTCTTACGGCGAGCGCCGAAGGGATGTCGGGAATACCCCCGAGTGTCGCCATCATTGGCTATCGAAAGATTCGTAACTGTTTAGCTATATT